>JARCRR010000039.1 GCA_029850565.1 Gallionella sp.
CTTGGGATTGGAACCCGGCCAGCCGCCTTCGATGTAGTGGAAACCGAAATCGGCGAGGCGTTGGGCGATGGCCAACTTGTCGTCAACGGAAAGGGAGATGTCTTCGCGCTGCGTGCCGTCTCGTAATGTGGTGTCGTAGAGGAATACTTTGGACATGGCATGTGTACTCGTTGAGAAGGCGTGAAGTTTATCACTCCATCAGCGTTCCAGCCCTCCACCCGCGACCAAACATCACATAATGGCCACATGGAAGTTTCAACTAGAATATCGACATGAACGACTCGCTCGCCTCTCATGCCATGAACAAGAACCAATTCCTGACCCTGCCCATCCTACTCATACTCAGCGCCTGCTCGACACTCAGCGAAAAGGAATGTCACACCTCCGACTGGCGACAACTAGGTGTGCAGGACGGCCGCGCTGGCCTGCCCGAAAGACGGCTGGATGACTACGCGCAGTCCTGCAAGGAATATGGAATCCGGCCAGACACCAACCAATATCTCGCAGGACGTGAGGTGGGTTTGAGGCAATATTGCGTTCCCAGCAACGCCTTTCGCACTGGATTGAATGGACAGGCCTATCAGGGCGTATGCCCCGCCAACATCGACATGGCATTCCACATCAACAACACAGCAGCTTTGAGCGTCTACCAAGCACGCCAACGTATCAAAGACCTCGACAGTCGTCTCGACCACTTGGAACACGAGCTTTCGGAAAAGGATAAGTCAGAGAAAGACAGACTGCGCTTGCGCAAAGAGATGCGCGACATGGACAGAGACCGCGACCGCCTAAAATCCGATCTTCGATTCGAGGAACACGAGTTGGAGAATCGGATGGAAGAGGAGCGTTACCGCGCCGCTCAGCGTTAAGCCCGTTTATGGCGGCTTTGCCAAGCCATCAACAACAGACCCAGTAGCGCCATGGCAGCACTGAACGAATACAAAGCATTCGCCCCCCAGTGTTGCCAGATCGGGCCGCTCGCCAATCCCCCCAATACTCCGCCCGCACCGTAAGTGAAGCTACCGAACAGCGCCTGCCCCTTGGACTGATGTCGTCCTTTGAAATACTCATGCACCAACCCCACCGAGGCAGCGTGGTAAGCGCCAAAGGTCAGGGCATGTAACACCTGTGCGAACAGCAATACCACGACCACATCTACCATCCAACCGATGAGCATGAAGCGCAACACCGCCGCGCTGAAACTGATGAGTAAGATGCGAGTGAAGCCGAATCGCTTCACCAAGGCAGGCATCAGGAAGAACACCCCTATCTCGCAGATGACACCCAAAGCCCACAGCGCCCCCACGGCAGTCTTGGTATAGCCGTGCTCGACCAGATAGATAGAGAAAAAAGTGTAGTAAGGGCCGTGCGCCACAGACATCAAGAAGCACGCCCCCAACAACGCTAACACCTTCGGCTGCATCACGATCTGTCGGATCGGCTGGTGATCGGTGTGGTGCGCCAACACCTCGGTCTTGGGAATCTGTCGCGCAAAGATGAGGATGCCGATCTCGCACACCAGCCCCGCCCACAACAACCAAGCGATAGCGATATAGTCGAAGGCGTAACCCAGCCCCACCACCGCCACGATGAAGCCGATAGACCCCCACGAGCGGATGCGCCCGTAATGCGCCGTGTTCTTGCCCAGATAGCTCAGCGTCGTCGCCTCCACCAGCGGCATGGAAGCACTCCAGAAGAAGCCCATCAGCGTCAACACCAAGAACAGCCCCCAGAAACTGGTGGTGAGGAACACCCCGAAATAGAACACCGCACTCAAGGTCGCCGCCACCTGAACCACCAACAAGCGTTCACCCGTATGGTCGGCCAGCCACCCCCAGATATTCGGCGCGATCATGCGCATCACCGGTTGGATAGACATCAAGATAGCGATCTCGATGGGCGTGAAATGGATGGATTGCAGGTACAGACTCCAATAGGGAGAGAACATCCCTACGAAGGCGTAATAGAAAAAATAGAAACCGGCGATGCGCCAGTGGTAGTTCTTGGAGGTGGACATGACTAGTAGGTGACTAAACGGCGCGCATTCTACACGTTGGACTTTCTAAGAATTCTCGTCAATTCCGTCTCAGATGCGCCACCAACTCACGAACCCATCTCTGCTTATCCTTCTGCAAAGTTGGCAATGGGTGGAAGTATTTGTTTGTTGTGCCTAGCTTCAAAAGTCCCGTAAGGCCAGACTCTCCATTCATCTGCATCAAGCACCTTTCAATGAGTGGCTCCAAATCAGGGCTGACACCCCAAGCACAAACAATGGGCGCACCAGATTTCTTTATGAGCTTGCGCCGAAGCTCGGCTGATCTTTCGTCTGCAAACAACGAATGGGCGACGAATGCTGTTCGTTCCTCTATCTCTCTAAATCGCCCAACAAATATATTGCTCTTCGCCTCCCTAATGTCAGAGATATTCAACACCCTGACATGATTCCAGCCAAAGTGGCGCATGACTCGCATCACCTGATACTGGGTTGTGTCGGGCTTGGTAGGCACAAGAGAAACATCAAGTTGATTTATCGAATTCGCCGAAATCAAGTTGCGCACCTCTTCAAGTGGTTGTGATGAACCAGGATTCATCATGATAAATATCGCGTCAGGCGCTTCATCGAGCAACGCCTCTCTTCCTGATGATTGCATCCCTGCAATCTCCAAGACACTGCGGCATTCAATTCGCTCTCCAGAGTCCAATTCCACCGAATAGAAATGGCCGAACACTTGAAAATGCTTCTTTAACTCCCCAGCAGGAATGAACTCGATCAGCTTTTGGTTTTGAGTTGGAAAAACTTTATTCATTCGCCACGCCATGCGGTACATGACCAGTAGCCACGTGCTGGCGCGCGGAGTCACAATGTTTCTGCTGATCGTCGAAGAAAATATCCGCGCCAAAGGCTTTCAGGAATGCTCCCTTATCCATGCCGCCGAGGAATAACGCCTCGTCGATGCGGATGTTCCATGCCCGCAGGGTGCGAATGACTCTCTCGTGAGCGGGAACACCGCGCGCAGTGATGAGCGCGGTGCGGATGGGTGAGGTATCAGCCGGGTAGTCCAGTTGAATGCGGTGCAACATGGCGAGGAAGTTTTTGAACGGCCCACCGGGTAAAGGCTGCTTGGCCGCATTGATCTCGTTGATCTCGAACGCTCCCAACCCTTCTTGTTTGTAGATGCGCTCCGACTCGTCCGAGAACAACACCGCATCACCATCAAAAGCAATACGCAATTGCGCGGAGCTAGACTCGGCAACAGGGGCAGCAGAAGGCAGAATCGTCGCGGCAGCGAAGCCCGCCTCCAATGCTTTGCGCACATCACCGGGCTCGGCAGAAAGAAACAACTGCGCGCCGAAAGCCGAGATATAGGGATGCGTACTCTCGCCCCGCGTGAATGCTGCGCGACCGATATTCAGATTGTGATGTTTGATCGAATTAAAAATGCGCAGCCCAGTATCCGCGTTGTTGCGCGACAACAGAATCACCTCCACGCGCGGGTTGGCCGGATCATGCTCATTCAGCGCCAGCAACTTCTTCACCAGACCAAACGCCACCCCCGGCTCAAGCGGGATCTCTTCGCGCTCGACTTGGTAGCGGCAGTAGGCTTCTACGCCTTCGTTTTCGAAAACGGCGTGGCTTTCGTCGAGATTAAAGAGGGCGCGGGAGGAAATTGCGACGGTTAGTTTTTCCAGTTGGACTTTGGGCATGGTAGTGATGTGATGAAAAATGGATTTGTTTGGCCACTAAAAAGTCATGTAAAGAATACCAGCCCTACCAACTATCGTAATCGGTCAAGTTAATCGACTCACCGGTGATGGACTCCGTCACTGTGCACGCCATCCCTATTCCCGTGGGGGTGAAGGTGAATGAATAGCCGACACCTATCGCGCCGTAATAGGGCAGCTTCACTGGGTAATGGAAGCCCCAACCGTTTTGCTGGGCATGCTCAAATTGAATGGCGGCAGCACGTTGCTCAACACCGATAGCCCACTCATCAAATTGCTTGATTTGCTCTTCCGTTAGCTCGAACTTCTCACCGAACTGCATAGGCTCACGCAGGTCAAACTTAAATGGCGGAGTGTTGTTTTCTGATTGACTCATATCTCGACTACCCCCATAGATAACACTTGGATAAAGCAAAAATCTTCTTCGCGCATATATTCTGGGGTGCTCGTCACAATATGAAAGCTCGCGTCACTAGCCCAAAATGGCTTGTCGTTGCGCAATATCTTTGATGGCTCCTCTAGTGCAAGCAATACACCCCGTTTCATTTGCTCGACCTTCTCTACATTGCCGATGATGTGAAAGATCGCTCCCGAGGCGCGTTGCCCATCACATTCTATCCAGCGACTCGATTCACCAAGCGCATCTTCAATCGCTGCTTTCGGATGTTCAAACTCTGAATAATTACAGCCAACCATGCACACACCTGATGTGGCTATTGCATCACCGATCTGGACGTAACAGTCTTTTCGGGTTGCCATCTTGGAAAACAAGCAAAGCGCCATAGTCGATTGGTAAAACATCCACGACCAATCTTGCTCCTCGCCACTCCTACTCCAAAAACCTTCATCTGGAATAGAGCAATGACAAATCGCCGCCATTCTTTCAATGACAGCTTGGTTTGCCGCGCTGGATGCTGGGTTGCAATGCCAAACTTTTGCATCTTCTACAGCCTCACGGATATATGGCGTACCAATAACAGCGACTGACATCACACCAGCCTCATTGGCGATATTGGCGATTCCTTCCCCCGCAACAAAGGCCATCGGGTTATCCAAAGTAACAACGAGCAATAAGCAATCGCAACCATGGATGAATCGATTGATTTCCGGTTCTGCCTCTTTGAATGCTTTGATAGTTTCATCCTGATTATTTAACGCCTGCTCACAGGCTTTCCAACCATCCATAACCGGGCCAGACCTGCTGCGACCGTCTTCCTCCGCATACATTTCAAGCGCCCCATCTGCATTCAGATAGAGAATGTCCTTGTTATTCCAATTCACAATTGGCGAGTCTTGTTCATGTGCGCATTTCAAACCCGCCAAATAGTGCCCACTGGCTTCGCCCACTAGAATCATTCGCACTCTAGGCAGAGTCGATTGATTAAAGCTTCCATGTTTCGAAATATCATTGAGTGGCATGGTCACGATTTCCACTGTGAAATGAAGGGGCAGTCGTTTTGTTCTTGCCATAGTTGCTCCCCCATTTCTAATCGCGAGATTAGGCGAGCACTTGCCTTGCCGATCCAATCATTCAGCGCAATGTATGCATCTTCCATGGTTGCTTGCCCCCCAAGAACTTCGATTAGCTTGTCATTGCAAAACTCGATGCATGATGCCTCCGAGGACAGATTGCCAACTGCCACTCTCGCCTGAAGAGGACGTTCGCCTTCAAACTCAAATGGCATCACTGCAAGCACGATCACTTTTGCACCAGCATTCAGCGCGAGTTGCGCAATAACCGGGGTGGCTCCACCGCCCGTTCCTCCTCCCATCCCTGCGCAAATAATGACAACGTCTGCATCGCCAACAGCCAACTTGATACTGCCTCGATCTGCTTCGGCCGCAAGCCTTCCAAGCTCCGCATCACCCTCGCACCCGTTACCGCTCACGATGGCTCGACCAATACGCAGCTTGGTTTGTAAATCGTTATTGATTCTATCGAGGGCATCATCAGTATTGATGCAGACGTAATCGAAATCGTGCTCATCTTGCCTGTACAAATATTGAGCGATGTTTGATCCGCAGCGGCCAACACCGACAAATGAGACCTTCATGGATTTGCTATTTTTCATTTTGAACAGCGTCCAGAATGGCGGGATCGTCGTATTTCAATATTTCAGCCAACACCACCTCTCTTAAGTCGGGGCGCATTTCACCTAGGCTCCACGCCAACATTTCAAGGGCAACGCTCACGTCTCGACGAATCATGGTCTTGAACACCTCTGCGGGTAGCACTTCCCAAGCAGTTGAATTGGTGCTGATGGTTTTTACAACCTCAATACTTGGATCAACCGAGAGACGCTCAAAGGTGGCGGCAGACAAATTTAGTTTACCCGCCACCTCGGCTCTGATTTGGCTGGAGGGATGCAAAGCCAACTCATCAAAGAAGGCATGATTTACTGGCTCATCCTCTAAAAAACCAATGAGGAGGCGAAGAGATGATTGAGAAAACTCAATGGGAGATACTTGATTGACCTGTGCTGTAACTTTCATAACCGTTCCTTTGACAAGAAGCGTTGCCAATCGCAACGGTTATGATGCTACTCAGTGGTGCGGCGAGATGCGTCGCAGCAAAACTGCTGCTACTTATATCCAGCGAACAACATCCATCCGTAATCTCGGCGCATTTTTTCTTCGTCATTTTTTTTGTAAGGATTTAGCGTATTACGGCTGTACGGCCTACTATTCTTATTGACGCGCAACATAGTGAATTCTGCGTTTAAACTTTCATAAATTGCCGCTTGTTGGATTTTTAAATCCTTCGCTTCAACATCACTTATTAAATTATTTTTTTGATCTTTTTTTCCACATGTAACAAAAAGCAAGGCGAATCGGATACTTTTCTTTGTGTCGAATTTTGATGACAGCTTTCTATCAAGCTTTATCCTTCTTAACTGGTTCATGGCTGCATCCCATGACTTTTTCAATCTTTTTTCTCCTTCAACACTATCCCAAGGCTTATCGATTACCGCAGCCTTAACTTCCATGTAAATGAGATACCCTTGATAACCAAAAACATAATCTACTCTGCATGATGGTTTGTCGTCTGGGTCGTTGCCCTCATCGTCCACTACGACACTATCCTTATCAACAACGCTGTTATCGCCCTTCTTTCTTCTGGCAACGGGCAGTTCAGTCAATACCAAGGGCATGGGTTTTTCTGCGCGCAACACTTTAGCTAATGCTTGCCCAATAAAACCATACAACCAACGCTCCTGCGGCCTTTTACCAAATACAGTCAAAATTTCCGCACCATTTTCAAACTCTTTGAAAAATTCAACTTGGAATGCATTAAAGAATTCTTCTCTAACCTTTCTTTTTGCTTCACCTCTAGTCATGCCAGATCCTTTGCAATGTGTTTGAAAATTCATGCTTACCCATTTATCCACTGATAAAACTCTTCCGGCATTTCCTGATGAATAGTCTCAATCGAGCGAATATCAACTGTTGAGTTGCAGCCCATCAGTGGCACTTCAATTACTTGATCTTGCGCCGACCAGTCCATTTTTAGAAAACGGAGTCCTTGAGCGTCGTAACCAATGGCATTTACACGGCCATGCCCATAGAGTTTCATGGTCTTGCCAAATTTTTCACGTTTCTTGAGTACAACAAAGTCGCCCATACAGATCGTGCTAAATCGCTCCACTTGCTGTGTGCTCTCAATAAATTTGAATTCACATATTCCTTGCGCTTTCCATTCAATGTCGAGCCTTCTGCTCAAATCGGCACCAGGGCAGAACCCCATAAACAGAACGTAGTCATCGAGCGGTTTGGAAATTGAGATGGCGTCAATCACTGTCTTGGCTTCGGCATCACCTAGCTTAAGTTTTTCTTGTGCATTTTGCTGGAGTTTGAGCAGGTCGGCTCGGGACATTCCGCCACTGACGATGCGATCGATGATTTTCTGATATTTCATTACGAAGTCTTTCTGCGAAATCTATTGATACGTGATTAAACAGGCTCTCGCTGGATATTCCAAATGGCCTCGCCAAATCCACGCAACCACCACTCAAGCTGGGCTGTTTCTACAACGGTAGCAGAGATGTCGAATCCTTTAGCTGTTGTCGTGACCTCTTGATCCTCTGAAAGCCGGGACTCTAGGAGATGCTGTCCAGCCCTTTGGGTGATGCTGAATGAAAGGCGAACTCGCTTGCCATTGCCATAGCCGAATCGCCCATCGTCGTCGTATTGCTCCAGATCAAAATCTTTAGGGCGCTCGAAAGTGAATTCCGAAGCCTTTGCCGACAGTATCCGATTCAAAACCAAGCTGCGTTCGTTGTCATAATCCTTAAATCGGCAAACAAGGTAAAGACGTGTCCCTTGTTGCGCCAAGCCCAGAGGCATGACTTCGGCTTGTGTTCGCTTGCCTGCGGCATTTTCGTAGTCCACGGCTAGCCATTGATTGGCAAAAAGCGCATTGCTGACTTGTTCAAACACGCCCGGTTTTATCTTCGGCGGCAACAGCGGTTGGGCGGTGCTAACTACTCGCACTTTGGAGAGCCATTCACGTTCGCGCTTGGCGTTGGAATAGGGGGCGAGATTAGTGCGTGCTTGTACGAAAAACCCTTCCATGGATTTTATGAGGCTGGGCGGCAACAGGCTTTTCAATTGTTGTTCGGCCAGGGTGAGCAGTAGTGATTCTTGCTCCGAGAGCGTTGGCAATGCCATGCCTCGCGCTTTCTCTTTCCAACGATAGCCATAAGGTTTGCTGCGGTCATCGCGCTCGATGTCGAAATGTTCGCTAAGCATTTCCAGTTGGCGTTGGATGGTGCGCAGGTCGCGCCCCACTTCAGTATCGACCAGTTGCTCGTGCAACTCCTTCGCGGAGACTTTACGACCACGCGGAATGCGCCGCATCAGTTCCAATGCGAGTAGGACGGTTTCTTTGGTATCAGGACGTTTGGACATATAGCCTCAGAATTGAAAGTCGTTGCGACCAGCGAGAAATTGCCACAATCTCACCATCGCAAATGTATCCAGCCCGCAATAGGCTAGCAGTTGTTGTTCGATCTCGTCCTTACGCACCGCTGTTGTGTCGGGATGAATCGCTTCCAGATAGGCTTCCATCGCCATGCCACCATTCTGCACACCTTCCAACGCTTCGTAGCTCAGGTCTGGAGCTATGGCAGGGAGCACTGCCTTGATGCTCCAACTGCCTTGCTGGCTTGGGTGGTAGTAATTGGCTTTGGTGATGGGATGCAGATCGACTAGGCGATCTTTGATTGCCAACAAATCAGGGGCGAGTTTGCGAAATCGTAATGCAAGTTCGTAGATGCGTGCCCCTTCGAAGCTTGCGTTATAAACATAGATAGGGCCTGTGCTTCCGCAGACCGCGATCAACCCTTCGGCAAAATATTTGGATGGATCGTTACCGGAAAGGTCAAGGAAGGCTTTGGCATCGAGTTTTCCTGTTCTGCCCAAACGATGAATGCTGAACTGGAATGGAATTTGTTGATAAGGGCTCGTGCCCTTCCAGATTGGTACGGCGAATTGAATGGTCTCGAAGTCCAAGAAGTACGCAGGTAGCTTGTATGCCTTGAGTGCTTCCGCAGAACTTTCCGCATCAAAATAGATTTCGGCGGACAAGGTGTGCGATTTAACACGTTGTTGAAGCTCGTTCAGCAGTTCATCTGGCGTATCGCGCATATCCAGCGAGGGGTTGGCGGCGACAAGCGCTTTGAGTGCATTGGCGCGAATGCTTGGCAACCAGTGAACAGGGTATTCCGCTTGAGGCTCCTGAGATTGACAGTAGGCAAAAAAACCGCAGGCAAAAGGCGAGGAACACTGTTCACCCGTTCCAATTTTCGGTTCGGCTTTCTTTTCAACCGTTTTATGCGCTGTTTCAATCCACTCGCTCACCACATCTTCTCGCCCAAAAGCATCTTCCGTGAGGTCGCATTCCTTGAGCAGGCCGCTATAGTCGTCATTACCGGGATAAATCCAATCGCTATCTATATGAGCCAAAGCGATAGAGGCCAACGGCACACCTGCATTACGGGCGATGAAAGATTGGATGGCCGCATCGTCACGGTGATAGTCCTTAACACTGGTGGACGATTTAACTTCGACCATGCGCCATACGCGCTTACCGCCACGCTTGATTGGCAACATCACATCCGCAAAAGCCAACGCACCTTCGATGGCAAACCCTGCTTCAAATATGGGTTGGGAGGCACTTAACAATTCCGCGCTGCGCTTGAACACTTCTCCAAAACCATCGCGCTGCGCATTGAGTAGTACGCCTTTCCCAGCAGGGTCATATATCTGATGAGCAACGTCGCCCACGGTATTGCCGACATTAAAACTGGCTTGTGTCGCCGCCGAGTCTTCCCGCAGCTCTGGGCGATGCACCTCCAGCCAAAGGCGCTTAGGGCACTGGCGGAAGGCGATTAGCTTGGATTTTGAAAGGTTGCGCATGGAAGCTCCGATTTGTTCGATGGCGCATTATCTCAACACTAGCGACAAATTGTGTCGCGTAAGGAATTATATGGGTACATAAATGATGCAAACGAGAAGCAACAAACACAGCAGGCTATCGGTGCCTGTACAACTCCCATAGTGGGGGGCACACAATAAAACCGGGGATGCGCCAGTGGTAGTTCTTGGAGGTGGGCATGAACGACTTACGGACTGATCCTATTGCCTCATGTTGACGGCTCAAAAAATACAAAAGGGCGTGTCGCCACGCCCTTTATGTGTAACCCAACAATGTGAGCGCGATTATTCGCTCTTGCTAAGGAAGCGATAGATCACTGCCCCCAGTGCCGCGCCTACAATCGGTGCAAACCAGAACAACCACAGTTGGCTCAATGCCCAATCACCCGCAAACAATGCTACTCCAGAGCTACGCGCAGGATTCACCGAAGTGTTGGTGACTGGAATGCTGATGAGGTGTATCAAAGTCAGGCCAAGGCCGATTGCCAACGGCGCAAAGCCTTTCGGTGCGCGCGCATCGGTAGCGCCCATGATGATGAACAGGAACATCATCGTCATCACCACTTCACACACCAGTGCAGCCAACATCGAGTATTGACCTGGCGAATGTTCGCCGTAACCATTAGACGCGAAGCCGCCCGCCAAATCAAAGCCTGCTTTACCACTGGCGATCAAATACAACACACCGCCAGCCACAATCGCACCCGCCACTTGCGCCACGATGTAGGGCAGCAAATCTTTCGCTTCAAAACGACCACCCACCCACAGTCCGATAGATACGGCAGGATTCAAATGACAGCCAGAGATGTGGCCAATCGCATACGCCATCGTCAACACCGTCAAGCCGAACGCCAAAGACACGCCAACAAAACCAATTCCTAGCTGAGGATAAGCTGCCGCCAAGACCGCACTACCGCACCCGCCCAACACAAGCCAAAAAGTCCCGATAAATTCCGCTACGCATTTCTGCATCACACACTCCTCGATTAATTAAAGAGTCAAAGGGGGAAAGCTCGAATGAATTTTCATTGTCTCAAATCTCCCCTTAAAACCACTTGGAGTTGCGGACGCTATCCACATCCCATCAACGCGTCAATGAGCTAAAAGGCCTATTTGGCGGGGCCATCCTTGCTCTAAAGCTTGCTGCTATGAATACAAAACAAGGCGAAATTGATGAAGGTCGTTCTCTGTGGTGTAGTTGACAGACACGTTTGGAATTTGCTCGCAACATCCTATATGACAATAAATTTTCACTTTGCCCCTTGAAATCCCCAAGCCCACCCCAATTTGGCACAAGTCGAAATCAGGAGAGCAGCATGGAACAGAACGATACACCCCAAACAGAACGAGACGTTGCACCCGTTGAAACCACGCCCAGCATGGAAGAGATGCTGAAAGCGGCCGAACTCAAGGCGCAGGAACACTATGACGCTTGGATGTACGCCAAGGCCGAGGGCGAGAACATCCGCCGCCGTGCCGCCGAGGACGTGAGCAAGGCACAGAAGTTCGCCGTGGAGCGCTTCTCCAACGAGATGCTGGCCGTCAAAGACAGCCTCGAAGCTGGTATGGCCGTTCAAACGGACAACATCGAGAGCTTCAAGAGCGGCATGGAACTGACGCTGAAACAGCTCTCCAGCGTGTTCGACAAGTTCAATATCAAAGAGATCAACCCCGTCGGTGAGAAGCTCGATCCGCATAAACACCAAGCCATCGGCATGTTGGAAAGCGAGCAAGAGCCCAATACCGTGGTGAGCGTGATGCAAAAGGGCTATTCCCTCAATGACCGTGTGATGCGTCCAGCACTGGTGATGGTAGCCAAGGCAAAAGAATAAGCAGCACTTGAAATATCCAGCGCCGCCCTGATGTTAGGCGGCAAGCAACAAAGCATTCAACCAATTTACGAATTCAACTGAAAGGAACGGCATCATGGGAAAAATCATCGGTATCGACTTGGGCACGACGAACTCTTGCGTGGCCATCATGGAGAACGGCAAGACCAAGGTGATCGAAAACGCGGAAGGCGCTCGTACCACCCCATCCATCATCGCCTACATGGAAGATGGTGAAGTGCTGGTGGGTGCGCCTGCCAAACGTCAAGCTGTGACCAACCCCAAGAACACCCTGTACGGCGTGAAGCGTCTGATCGGCCGCCGTTTCGAAGAGCCGATGGTGCAGAAAGACATCGGCATGGTCCCCTACTCCATCGTCAAAGCCAAGAACGGCGACGCATGGGTGAAGGTGCGCGACAAGGACATCTCCGCTCCGGAAATTTCCGCTGAAGTATTGATGAAGATGAAGAAGACCGCTGAAGACTACTTGGGTGAGCCCGTCACCGAAGCCGTCATCACCGTGCCTGCTTACTTCAACGACAGCCAACGCCAAGCGACTAAGGACGCGGGCCGTATCGCGGGTCTGGACGTGAAGCGCATCATCAACGAACCGACAGCGGCTGCGCTGGCATTCGGTATGGACAAACAAGAAGGCGACCGCAAGATCGCGGTGTACGACTTGGGTGGCGGTACATTCGACGTCTCCATCATCGAGATCGCCGAGATCGACGGCGAGCACCAGTTCGAAGTGTTGTCCACCAACGGTGACACATTCCTCGGCGGTGAAGACTTCGACATGCGCATCATCGACTTCCTGATCGACGAGTTCAAAAAGGAAAGCGGCGTCGACCTGAAGAAGGACATGCTGGCGCTGCAACGTCTGAAGGATGCTGCTGAAAAAGCGAAGATCGAATTGTCATCCGCACAGCAGACCGAAGTGAACCTGCCTTACATCACGGCTGATGCGACAGGTCCTAAGCACTTGGCGGTGAAGATCACGCGTGCCAAGCTGGAGAGTCTGGTGGAAGAACTGATTGCACGCACCATCGAGCCATGCCGCATCGCCATGAAGGATGCAGGCGTAACGAACGCGGACATCGCAGACGTGATCTTGGTCGGTGGTCAGACACGTATGCCTAAAGTGCAAGACAAGGTGAAAGAGTTCTTCGGCAAAGAGCCGCGCAAGGACGTGAACCCAGACGAAGCCGTGGCCGTCGGCGCAGCCATCCAAGGCGGTGTGTTGCAAGGTGAGGTGAAAGACGTGCTGTTGCTGGACGTGACACCGTTGTCTCTGGGTATCGAGACCATGGGCGGCGTGATGACCAAGCTCATCAAGAAGAACACCACGATCCCAACTAAGGCATCGCAAGTGTTCTCCACCGCAGACGACAACCAATCGGCGGTGACCATCCACGTGCTGCAAGGTGAGCGCGAGATGACTTCCGGCAACAAGAGCTTGGGCCAATTCAATCTGTCCGACATCCCGCCTGCACCACGTGGCATGCCGCAGATCGAAGTGACTTTCAACATCGATGCCAACGGCATCTTGCACGTCAGCGCTAAAGACAAGGCTACCAACAAGGAAGCCAACATCACCATCAAGGCAAGCTCCGGCTTGAGCGAAGAAGAGATCCAACGCATGGTGGCGGATGCTGAAGCCCATGCCGACGAAGACAAGAAGGCGATGGAACTGGTGACTGCACGCAACCAATTGGATGCACTGATCCACTCCACCAACAAGTCGATGAAGGAATACGGCGAGCAATTGTCTGCTGACGAAAAGGCCGCTATCGAAGCTGCCGTGAAGGATGCCGAAGAAGTGGTGAAGGGTGACGACAAAGCCGCCATCGAAGCCAAGTCCGAAGCATTGGCGACTGCTGCACAGAAGCTGGGCGAGAAGATGTACGCGGCTGAGCAAGCCAAGGCACAGGCTGCTCAAGGCGGCGCAGGTCAAGCTGAGCAGCCCAAGCAAGATGACAATGTGGTGGATGCGGAATTCACCGAAGTCAAAGACAAGAAGTAAGCAACACCTTTTGTGATGTACCAAGTGGGGCGCATGCGCCCCACTGCCACATGGAAAAGACATGAGCAAGCGCGACTACTACGAAGTCCTCGGCGTCAACCGTGACGCGTCGGAGGAAGACATCAAAAAGGCTTATCGCAAACTGGCGATGAAGCACCATCCCGACCGCAACCCGGACAACCCGAAGGCAGAGGAACAGTTCAAGGAAGCGAAAGAAGCCTACGAGAATCTGTCCGACGGACAGAAGCGCGCAGCCTATGACCAGTACGGCCACGCTGCTTTTGAGGCGGGCGGCATGGGCGGCGGCAATCCCTTCGGTGCGGGTGGCGCGGGTGCGGGCAACTTCGATTTCGGCGATATCTTTGGCGACATCTTCGGCGGTGGACGCGGCGGACGCAGCCAAGCGCAACGGGGTTCCGACCTGCGCTACAACATGGAGATCACACTGGAAGAAGCCGCGCGCGGTGCCGAGAAACAGATCCGCATCCCCGTCATGGAAGAGTGCGAGACTTGTAGCGGTTCCGGTGCCAAACCCGGCACTTCGGCGACCACTTGCCAGACCTGCGCAGGTCACGGCCAAGTGCGTATGCAACAGGGATTTTTCTCCGTGCAGCAGACCTGCCCTCGCTGTCATGGCAGCGGCAAACACATCCCATCGCCGTGCAAGGATTGTCATGGCTCCGGTCGCACCAAGAAACAAAAGACGCTGGAGATCAAGATACCAGCAGGTATCGACAGCGGCATGCGTCTGCGTCACAGTGGTCATGGCGAAGCAGGCAGCCACGGCGCTCCGCACGGCGACCTGTATGTCGAGATCCATATCAAGCAGCACAGCGTGTTCCAGCGCGACGGCGACGATCTGCATTGCGAGATGCCGATCAGCTTCAGCACGGCAGCTTTGGGCGGCGAGATCGAGATACCGACACTGGACGGTAAAGCCAGCATCAAGATTCCCGCCGAGACGCAGAGCGGCAAGATCTTCCGTCTGCGCGGCAAAGGCATCAAGGGTATGCGCACTCACACGCATGGCGACCTGCATTGTCACGTAATTGTGGAGACACCTTCCAATCTGACCGATCGACAGAAGGAACTGTTGCGCGAATTCGAAGAGATCAGCTCCAAAGACAGCGCACGCCACAACCCGCGAGCGAAATCGTGGATGGGTAAGGTCAAGGATTTCTTCGGGCAATAATTGCAGTCGAATGTTGTTACGACACTGGACAAGGAGGACATCATGCAGATCAAATCGCTCGGCCACGTCGTACTTAAAGTGCGCGACCTGGATGTATCCGCCAAGTTCTACCGCGACATCCTGGGTATGAAAGAGGTCGCGCGCTACAAAGGGGCGATGGCCTTCTTCTCGCTCGGCAACAATCACCACGACCTCGGCCTGATGCAACTCGGATCACATGCACTCGACATCGATCCCGGTGCCATCGGCTTGTATCACGTAGCTTTTAAAATCGGCGATACGCTAGACGAACTGCGTGCTTGCAAAGCCCATCTGGAAGCCAAAGGTATCGGCATATTCGGCATGAGCGACCACGGCGTGAGTCAATCGCTCTACATCCAGGATCCGGACGGCATCGAGATCGAGCTTTACGTGGACGCCAATCCCGCAATCTGGAAAGACGATCCGGGGGCTGTCCTCACCACCAAGCGTCTAAAACTCTGATTAGCCACCATCATCAGAATTGATTTATGATTCTGCGCGCCACATCCTCACCTTCGAATTTCAAGTCGAAGGTGAGACAAGGCGGCGATGAGCAAACGACGAAGACAGTACAAGAAGACAGTACAAGAAGTACGGCCAGGAGTTTGCGGGGAAGCCAACGCAGTATCACCGATGAATTGGAATTCGAATCACAAGGAGTCATACCATGGGTAGCGGTCTCATCCTTCTAGGCATCTGCGTCGTCGCACTGATCTACGGTATCAGCCTCTACAACAATCTGGTCAGCCTCAAACATGCGGTCAGCAAAGCTTGGGCGAACATCGACGTGTTGCTCAAACAGCGCCACGATGAGCTCCCAAAATTGGTCGAAGTGTGCAAACAATACAAACAGTTCGAACAGGATACTTTACAAAAAGTGATCGAAGCGCGTTCCATGGTGCAGACAGCACGCCAAGGACAAGACATCGAAGCGTTGGGCAAGGCCGAGGGAATGTTGCGCATGGGACTGGGAAACATATTCGCCATCGCAGAAGCCTATCCCGAACTGAAGACAAATGAGAACTTCATGCAGTTGCAAGCACGCATCACCGGATTGGAGAACGGCATCGCCGACCGCCGCGAGTTGTACAACGAATCGGTGAACATCTACAACGTGGGCATCGAGCAATTCCCCGCCGTGCTGATCGCCAACATGTTCGCTTATCAACCCAAGCCCCTGCTAGAATTCGCTGCCGCAGAAAAAACCGACGTCGATATCAAGGCCTTGTTCAGCTAGGAACTTTATCCAGCGAGCCGCACTCCTAGCCCCGCCTTTAATGATTTCAATTTCGGGGCGATGTTCGTTGGACACTTTCGAAACTTTGTATAAAGGAAACACACCATGAAGAAACTGCTCGTATTGGCTGCCGCTTTAGGTATTGCTCAACCAGCGATGGCAGGTAGCATCAACCTCAGCACTCTCGGCGGCGTACAGTCCGATTTCCGCAACCTGTCTGAAGACCTCGGCTCTGCGCTCAGCTACAAAGCCATCTCTCCGGCAGAATCCATGGGCATCACCGGTTTTGATGTGGGCTTGGAACTCACTAGCACCAAGCTAGCCAAGAGCGCTTCATTGTGGAAGACCCTCAGCGGAACAGACATCAGCAACTTGTATGTTCCCAAGGTACATGTCACCAAAGGCCTGCCTTTGGACATCGATATCGGTGCATTCGCTTCCACCATCCCAACGACTGGTATCAGCCTGTTCGGTGGCGAGTTGAAATACGCCGTTCTGCCTGGCAGTGTGGCGATGCCTGCTGTTGCGATCCGTGGCTCGTTGACTTCATTGACGGGCATCAAACAACTGACTCTGGATACCAAGTCGGTTGATGTATCGGTTTCCAAGGGCTTCGCCATGTTCACGCCCTATGCCGGTATCGGCCAAGTTTGGACCACTAGCACACCCGATGCGGCATTGGGATTGAAAGCTGAGAAATTCACACAGAGCAAGATGTTTGTTGGCGGCAACCTGAACTTTGGCCTGACCAACTTCGCGGCCGAGTACGACAAGACAGGCGCAGCAGCTTCGTACAACTTCAAGCTGGGTTTCCGTTTCTAAAATAGGCCTCTGCCGCAAGGGAATGTCATGCTGACCTCCTTGCGGCATCAATATACGCAACTCATCACTTCCGGCGGACAGCTCTTATTGCTGTTCGCCGGTTTTCAATTGGAATCCAGCTTGGCCTGGTATTGGTGCCTGGGCATCATGGCAGTCGTCAGTCTGTTCGCATGGTTCTCCGTATTGCACAGACTGCGACTCATCAACGGCACACCCACATCGCGCATCGCTTCTGCCGCACAAGGTTACGTAGAACTGCTGGGGGATGCAGTACCCCATGGCTCACCGATACTCGGCAAATATTCCAATCTGCCCTGCCTGTGGTATCGCTACAAGGTGGAACGCAAGAATCACAAGAACGAGTGGCACACCGAGAGTACGGGCGAAAGCGACGCCCCCTTTCTGATCGACGATGGCACAGCAAGTTGCGTGGTCGATCCGCAGGGTGCTGAGATCATCAGCCAACACGAAGACACTTGGCAGGTGGCCGATCGCCGCTACACCGAATGGAAGATTCTGGAGAGAGATGAAGTATATGCGCTGGGCGAATTCAAGACCGCGGGTGGCAGCACGACCCCCCTCACCCAGAATGACTTGGTGATACAGGTGTTGAACGAATGGAAGATGGACAACGAGAACCTGCTCAAGCGATTCGACCTGAACAACAACGGCGTCTTGGACTTGAACGAGTGGATGTTGGCACGCCAAGCGGCAAAACGTGAAGCCAACAAACGTTTGGCAAAAGCCCGCGCCGAACCCGACATTCACTTCATGCTCAAACCACGCGACGGACGCTTGTTCCTGCTCAGCAATCTGTCTCCAGAGCAGCTCTCCGGTCGCTATGCGCTGTGGACATGGTTGCATCTGGCGATCTTCTTCGGTGCTTTGCTCGGCATCGTGTGGCTGATGCAACAGCCTGCGTTCTAATACACATCCGCCAGATTGATGGTGGGTGCGGATCGGCTCACCATAGAACGCATCGGCTAGAAATCAGTGAAATCCGCTTTGAAGAGAGGCGGAAATAGCGTCACTCAGACTTGTTTGAAAAGACTTTGGCACAAATGTACGCTCCTACGAATACTTCCAACAAACTCAGCGGAATGGCGTAGGTGAGTATCCCGCCGGGTAACACGTTCAGATTCCAAGCGACGATCCACATCAACACGAATCCGACGAGCCAACCGATGAGCGTGGTTTGCAGAAGATCGAATCTTCTGGAAATGACAAAGATGGCGGTGGCGAACAGGAAGCCCCATAAGACCCACATCATTCCATTGTGCGGCGCGGAGGGAAATGTCATACCGAGCGACTGGTAATGCCCTGTCCAGAACGATTTCAGAAGGACTTCATTTCGAAAGAACTCGGATGCGTTCACCCAAATACCAGTGAGCGCCACTGCAAGGATGTTTCGGGATCGCAGATTCATTTTGACTCGTTCTGCCACTTACCCTAATAGATGCGCCACCGTCAGCATCAACAGCACGATCAGCTGGAACACCAATGCGCGCCACACGAGGCCGATGGCACTCTGCATGTAATCAACATCGGCATCGTCGCCTGTGCCGATCTCGGGACGGAACACGGGTCCCTGGTCTTGCACGATGGTTTGCCCCAACTTCACACCGAGTGCTCCTGCGCCGCTGGCAAGGAGGATGCCCGCTTCCGGATCAGGCCACGTCGCGGCTTGATTGCGCCAGCAGTAGGCGGTGTCTTCGAAATTGCCGACGATGGCGAAGGTGATGGCAGTAAAACGCAGCGGTAACCATTCCATGACGTGGTGCGCCTGCCGTGCGAACGCGCCGAAGTCGCCGAACTCCGCTTCGTCTTGCGTGCCCCAGCGCCCACCCAGAAACAGTGCGAGACGATACAGGATGGCACCGATCGGCCCCAAGCCCAGCATCATGAAGATGACGAACCAGAACACCACGCCGAACACATTGCGATGAGAACACAACAGCGCTTGCTCTATGGTGACGCGCGCCACTTCTTCGCTGCTCAATTCGCGGCAGGATCTGCCGCTCCATACGCTCAGCAGGTCGCGCGCTTTGTCCGGCTGGTTATCGCGCAGAGCTTTGTGGATGTCGGTGTAGTAGTGACTGAACTGGCGGAAGCCCATGGTGAGGTAAAGCACCAATACGCTGAACGCCCAGGCAAAGATGGGATGTGCGCCCAACAACACCCAGTGGATGGCGGTGACCAGAAGTAGCGGCGCGGCCAATGCGAGCATCCATGCGATGCGGCCATGCTTTTTTTCTCCAGCATTGAAGTTGCGCTGAAAGAAGTCGACATACGCAAAAATCCATGTATAGAGGTATTTACGCGATGACAGCGGATGGACTTGTTCCAGCAGGAAAGCGGCGATCAAAGAGAGCAGGCTCATGGCTTCAATGGGGCATCAGACTCGGATGGAAGCAAAGATACCACAAGCGAGACCGCAAGAATTAGCCACGGATGAACACGGATGAGCTCTGATGAAAATCACCCCCAACCCACACACCGGATAGCCTCCGGTCTTATCCGTGGCTATCCGTGTTCATCTGTGGCCAAGCAGTTTTTGGATTACGCGATCATCCCGGCAGCGACGGTGTTGTTCGTCGCTTCGTCGATGACGATGAAACTGCCTGTCGCGCGGTCGATCTCGTAGCTGTCGAACACCAGCGGTTGCTGCACCTTGATGGCGACACGCACGATGTCGTTCATATTGACCGTTGGATTGGCGTGTTTCTCCAGCGTGTTCACATCCACGCGGTAGTCGATACTGGAGAACAGGCACTTAGCCGTGCGTGTAGTGTGCTTGACCAAGTATTTGCGGTTCTTATCCAAGGGCGACTCCGATAGCCAGCACATCATCGCATCGAATCCCTTTTCCACCTTGGGAGGCAGATGATCGGTTTTGACGATCATGTCGCCGCGAGAGATGTCGATCTCGTCTGCCAAAGTGATGGTGACGGATTGCGGCGCGAACGCAGTCTGCAAGTTGCCATCGTAGGTGACGATCTCCTTTACCTTGGTGGTACGGCCGGAAGGCAGGATAGTGACCTCGTCGCCGACCGATACTTCGCCCGCCTCGATACGTCCGGCGAACCCTCTGAAGTCGTGATGCTCTTCGGACTGCGGGCGGCACACCCATTGCACCGGAAAACGGAAGTCGCTGGTGTTCACATCGTGATCGATCTCGATACGCTCCAACAGCTCCAGCAATGCAGGGCCTTTGTACCAATCCAGGCTCTCGCCCCGGTCGACCACCATGTCGCCGTTCAGCGCTGACAAGGGGATGCAATGCACATCGTGCAGATTCAGTTGCGCGGCAAAGGCCTTGTACTCGGCAACGATCTCGTCGAAGCGCGCTTGCGAGTAATCCACCATGTCCATCTTGTTCACGGCCAGTACCACATGCGGCACACCGACCAGACTGGCGAGATAGGTATGGCGGCGCGTCTGCGTCAACACGCCTTTGCGCGCATCGATCAAGATGACCACCAGATTCGCGGTGCTCGCGGCCGTCACCATGTTGCGCGTGTACTGCTCATGCCCCGGCGTGTCGCCGATGATGAACTTGCGCTTGGGCGTGGCGAAGTAGCGATACGCCACGTCGATGGTGATGCCCTGCTCGCGCTCGGCTTGCAGACCGTCGGTGAGTAGCGACAGATCGACCGCCGCCATGCCGCGCTTCTCGCTGGTCTTTGAGATGGCCGAGAACTGGTCCTCGAAGATGGATTTCGAGTCGTGCAGCAGGCGGCCGATGAGCGTGCTCTTGCCGTCGTCCACGCTGCCCGCGGTGATGAAACGTAGTAGTTGTGTAGTGTTGCTCATGATTAGAAATATCCTTCTTTTTTACGCAGCTCCATCGATGCATCCGAGGTCTGGTCGTCCATACGGGTCGCGCCACGTTCGGTGATGCGAGTGGCCGCGGTCTCTTCGATGATCTCCTCCACCGTGCTTGCCGTGGATTCCACGGGGGCGGTACAGGTCATGTCACCCACGGTGCGGAAACGTACCGAGACCACTTCCACTTTCTCGCCCGGTTTGGGTTGCACCAGATGCGATACGGGGATGACATTGCCGCCGCGACGGATGACTTCGCGTTCATGCGCGTAGTAGATGCTGGGGATGAACAACTTCTCGCGCCCGATGTATTGCCAGATGTCCATCTCGGTCCAGTTGCTGATGGGGAACACGCGGATGTTCTCGCCGGCATGCACGCGGGTGTTGTAGGTGTCCCACAACTCCGGACGCTGGTTCTTCGGATCCCATTGGCCGAACTCGTCGCGGAAGGAAAAGATACGTTCCTTGGCTCGCGCCTTTTCCTCGTCGCGCCGTGCACCGCCCATGCAGGCATCGAAGCCGAACTCGGCGATGGTCTCCAGCAGCGTCACCGATTGGAACGGATTGCGCGGCTTGCTCTCATCCTTGATGACGATGCTGCCGCGCTTGATGGAATCCTCCAGCGAACGCACGATGAGGCGCTCTCCCAAGTCTGCCGCCAGCTTGTCGCGGCAGGCAATCACCTCGGGGAAGTTGTGCTCGGTGTCGATGTGCACCAGCGGAAACGGGAACTTCGCCGGACGGAACGCCTTCTCTGCCAGGCGCAACATGACGATGGAATCCTTGCCGCCCGAGAACAGCAATGCGGGGTTTTTGCACTCGGCCGCGACCTCGCGCATGATGTGGATGGACTCGCTCTCCAGCGTATCCAGATGTGACAGTGTGTGTGCGCTCATATTCTTCTCTACCAGTTTCATTTTCGTTCCTTTGCTGTATCAGCCCCGGCCATCCGCTAGATGGCCGCACCTTCGGTCAGCACCAGTTGCTCGTTGCGTTTGCTGCGATGGACGTGCAGTCCGCATTCCTTGTGCGCCGGATCTTCCCACCACCAGCGCCCGGCACGTATGTCCTCTCCCGGTGTAATCGCGCGCGTGCAAGGCGCGCAACCCAGGCTGGGGTAGAACTGGTCGTGCAATTCGTTGTACGGGACATCGTATTGGCGGATGTAGGCCCACACGTCCTTGTTCGACCAATCCAACAACGGGTTGAATTTCTGCAAGCCGTTGTCTGCATCGAAGGATGATACCTCCAGTGTGCCGCGCGTCACCGCCTGGTCGCGGCGCATACCGGTGATCCATGCATCCTTTCCCTTCAATGCACGGCGCAACGGTTCCACCTTGCGCACATAGCAGCAGCCCTTGCGGTTCTCCACGCCGTCGTAGAAGCCGTTGATACCGTGCTGCGTGACATACTCCTCGACCAATTTGCTGTCCGGAAAATAGACATGCAGCTGGATCGTGTATTGCTGGCTCACTTCCTGGATCAGGTCGTAGGTCTCTTTCGGCAAGCGGCCCGTATCTAGACTGAACATCGCGATGCCGAGTCGGTTCTTGGCGATGATGTCGGTCAGCACCATATCTTCCGCGCCAAGACTGTTGGCGAACACGACTTGCTGAAATTCGCTCGTTGCCTGTTTCAGCACAGCCACGGTGGCGTCAATCTTCTCTTGCAATGTACTCATCATGCGACTCCTCTTGCTACGCGATTGAACAAAGGCGCTGCGACATCCACCGATGCCTGGTATTTCACTGAGAACGTATCGAATCCTGACAGCGCCCTCTGCAGGTTTTGATCCGCACGCAGGGCGAAACTGTCGAAGCCCACGCGTTTCAGGTAGGACAACTGGTCCAGCAACACATCCCCCATCGCACGCAGTTCGCCGCGATAGCCGTATTGCTTGCGCAGTCGGTAGGCCAGCGTGTAGCCGCGCCCATCGGTGAATTTATGGATATCGATGGCGATCACCGGGAAGCGGTTCACGTCATCCGGAATATCCTCTGCACGCTCCAACCCGCCCAGCCACAGTCCCAGCTCGCGACGTCCGCACAAGGCTTCCCACTGGCAGTTCCACACCGGCAACGGCACCAGATAGTTGCCTTGCGGCACCGCGATGCTGTCGGCCGCATCGCCTTCGTGCAGGCGCAACACCTGCCAGCTATCGTTCACCACTTGCTTGTCTTTGATGATCTCCATTTAGAACCTCGGCGAAAAATAGGGCAGTTCGTATGGCACACCCACTTGCAATGCCTCGTAGTCCGGCAACAACAGCTTCGCTTCTTCCGCCACCTGCTCGGCATAGACGAATGTCTTGAACGGTTCGTGGCCGATCCGGCGTAACGTATCGATGAAGCGCTCGCCCTCGTCACGCTCACGCACATAAACTTGCAACAGCCGCGAGATCACTTCAGGGATCTGCGCGAACGAGAACGAGCGGCCGATGATCTTGCCGATGGCAGCGGGCGTGCCTTTGTTGCCGCCTATGGTCACTTGGTACCACTCCTCACCCGACTTATCCACGCCGAGGATGCCGATGTGCGCCACATGATGGTGGCCGCAGGCGTTCACGCAACCCGAGATGTTGAGGTCGATGTCGCCGATGTCGTGCAGAAAGTCGTAATCCTCGAAGCGCTCATTGATAGCCTTGGCCAGCGAGATAGACCGCGCGTTGGCCAGCGTGCAGAAATCCGCGCCGGGGCAGCACACGATGTCGGTCAGCAGGCCAATGTTCGGTGTCGCCAGTCCAGCCGCTTTCGCTTCCTGCCACAGCGCATATAGCTCGGACTGCTTTACGTCGGCCAGCACCAGGTTCTGCAAGTGCGAGATACGCAACTCGCCGAAACTGTAGTGATCGGCCAGTGCGGCCACCACGTCGAGCTGGTCGGCGCTGATGTCGCCGGGTGCCTGACCGGGGTGCTTGAGTGACAACCACACGGCGGCATAGCCATCCACTTTGTGTGCCGTGACGTTGCGCCGCACCCAGTTGGCGAATGCCTTGTCGTCACGCTGTGCCGCCTCGAAAGAAGCATCGAGCTGCGGCAAGATCTCGTAGGCAGGTGTGCTGAATGCTGCCGTCACGCGCGCCACTTCGGCTGCGGTCAGCGTCGAAGGACCGTCCTTGTGCAACTGCCATTCCGCTTCCACCTGACGGCGGAATTCGTCGATGCCGATGGCCTGCACCAAGATCTTGATGCGCGCCTTGTACAGATTGTCGCGACGCCCGAATTCGTTATACACACGCACGATGGCTTCCAGATAAGTCAGCAGGTGCTGCCACGGCAGGAAGGCGACAAGTTCCTGACCGATGATGGGGGTGCGGCCCAATCCGCCGCCGACCAAGATGCGGAAGCCCAGTTCGCCCTGTGCGTTCTTCAGCACTTGCACGCCAACATCGTTGATCTCGGTCGCGGCTCTGTCTTCGCTCGCACCGCTGACCGATACCTTGAACTTGCGTGGCAGGAAGGCGAACTCCGGATGGAAGGTGCTCCACTGGCGCAATATCTCGGCGAAGGGACGCGGGTCGGTGACCTCGTCGCGCACGACACCTGCCAGCTCGTCCGAAGTGATGCTGCGGATGCAACTACCGGAAGTCTGGTTGGCGTGCATCTCGACCGTGGCGAGTTCAGCCAAGATCTCGGGCGTGTCTTCCAGACGCAGCCAGTTGAACTGGATGTTCTGGCGCGTGCTGAGATGGCCGTAGCCGCGATCATAGGTGCGCGCGATGTGCGCCAGTTTGTGCACCTGTGCGCTACTTGCCAGGCCATAAGGAATGGCGATACGCATCATGTAGCCATGCACTTGCATGTAGATGCCGTTCTGCAAACGCAACACGCGGAAATCATCTTCCTTCAGTTCGCCACTCAGTCGACGACGCACCTGGTCGCGGAACTGGTCGACGCGCTCGGCGGTCAGTTGGTGATCGAAATCGTCGTAGTGGTACATCACTGCACCTCCGCTTCCACAAAGGATCTGGACACCGGCAACAGCAGCGCCGCTGCCAACGGGAACTTCGCGCCGTAGGCAAGGATGTGTGCCACATCGGCCTCTTCATCGTGGCGCAGTGCCGAGCCGATGTAGGCATGCTCGCCCTCTAGGCCGACCACCACGCCGATGCGCCCGCCGCAGCTGTTGAACCAGCTCACTTGTTTGGGTTTGTTGGGGTTGTTCGCGCTCATTTCTTTTCCTTCACTTCAAATCAATTAAAAGCCAGACGAGTGCCGATGATGAGCAACATCACCGCCAAGATCGGGCGCAAAACTTTTTCGGGGACTTTGGCGCTCAGATGGCTGCCGATGTAGATGCCCGGCAATGAGCCCAGCAACAAGCTGCCCAGCAACACCAAGTCCACCGTACCCAAAGCTAGGTGCCCCAAACCCGCCACTGCGGTGAGCGGCACGGCATGGGCGATATCGGTGCCCACCACTTTGACCGCCGACAATCGCGGATAGAGGAACAGCAGTGCCACTGTGCCCAGCACACCAGCACCGATGGAGGAGATGGTCACCAGCACGCCGACGATGGCACCCGTGACGATGGTCGCGGCAGGCAGGTGGCGGTGATGCAGTCCGTAGACCGTACCGTCCTCACGTTGCGCGACTTTTTTGATCCAGTCTTTCAACAACAGCGCGGCCGCGGTCAGCAACAAGGCGATGCTCAATACACCGGTCACCAATCCTTTCAGCGTCTTCTCGTCCAGCGCCAAATACTTGAAGAGTGCTATGGTGAATAGCGCTGCGGGCAAGCTGCCCAGACTCAGCAGTCCGACGATCTTCCAGTCCACCGTGCCGTTGCCGCTATGCACCCAACCGCCCAGCGCCTTGGTGATGGAGGCGTACAGCAGATCGGTACCGACAGCGGTCGCGGGCGATACGCCGAAGAACAGCACCAGCAGCGGCGTCATCAACGAACCGCCGCCCACGCCGGTCACACCGACGATCAATCCAACCAGAAAACCCGACAGGGTGTAGAGCCAATCCATGTGTCACTCCTCAGATAGGTGCGCATGGTAGTGGACTGACTTATCTTTATTAAATGGTTATATGTTAGGATGATATAACCATACGTTATTAGGAGGTCGCCATGAACCTGCAGCAATTGCGTTACCTGAACGAGATCGTGAAGAACGACTTGAGCATCTCTGCCGCCGCCGCCACGCTCTACACGTCCCAACCCGGTATCAGCAAACAGATCAAGCTGTTGGAAGAGGAGTTGGGTATCGATATCTTCGTGCGCAACGGCAAACGCCTTGCCGCACTGACGGACCCGGGAAAGGTGATCGCCGAAGTGGCGGCACGCATGTTGTTGGATGCGGCGAACCTGAAACAGGTGGGACAGGAATTCAAGAATCAGCAGACGGGTGAACTCACCATCGCCACCACCCACACGCAGGCACGCTACGCCCTGCCTCCGGTGGTCAAACAGTTCATCCTGCAATATCCCGAAGTGAAGCTCGGCCTGCACCAGGGCAACCCGACCCAGATCGCCGAACAGGTGTTGAGCGGAGAGGCCGACATCGGCATCGCCACTGAAAGTCTCGCCCTCTACGACGAGTTGGTCACCCTGCCCTGCTACGAATGGCACCACTGTGTGGTGGTACCACCCAAGCATCCGCTGCTGCTGGAGAAACGACTGACACTGAAAAAGTTGGCGCAATACCCCATCATCACCTATGACTTCGCCTTCACCGGGCGCAACAAGATCAACCAGGCTTTCAGCGACGCTGGCATCACGCCCAACATCGCCCTCACCGCCATCGATGCCGATGTCATCAAAACCTATGTGGAACTGGGTATGGGCGTGGGCATCGTGGCACAGATGGCCTTTGTGCCGGAGCGCGACAAGCACTTGAAGATGATCGATGCCGGACACCTGTTCGAAGCCAGCACGACGCGCATCGCCATCCGCAAGAACCAATATCTGCGCGGCTTCGGCTACCACTTCATCGAACTGTTCGCCCCCCATCTCACGCGCGAGATCGTGAGCCAAGCCTTGCACCAGAACTCGCAGGACGCAATATGAACGAGAACTTCAGGCTTCAGCATCGCACAGTCAAAATCTATGCAACAACTTCAATCCCCACAGGTGGAACCGGGGGCGGTAATGCAGGGTTTGTTGAACGACAAATAAAGTCGGCTACTTTTATAGCTTGAGCATGTTAAACCGCGCGGGTATTCTCCTTCGCGTGCGTTGCCACTTGCATGTGGTCATATGTTGATATGAGATTGCTTCGTGAGTTATTAGGGGAGGTGGATACATGACTCGGATACTAGCCACGCTAATTTCACTGCTGGCATTGACATGGATGGCTCAAGCGGCAGCAGTTGGCGGTTGGGTGTATGACGCGACAGGAGACGTAACCATCGTAGTGGGCAAATTGCCCGCAAGCAAAGCCTTCAAGAACACCGAAATCGCTTCGGATACGTTCATCACTACAGGTGATAACAGCACAGCCGTGTTGAAATTCGAAGATGGCCAAGTCATCAGTATGCAAGCCAACTCCACACTAAAGGTGCGTAGATATCATTACCAACCCCAAAACGCCGACAAGAGTAGTGCGTTCTTCACTGCGCTCAAGGGCGGTATGCGTTTCATCTCCGGTCTTATTGGAAAGGGCAACAAATCGGCATTCAAGCTGACAACCCCCTCCTCGACCATCGGTATCCGCGGAACTGATTTCATGACCGTGATCAATGGCCAGTCCGTATATAGCCAAGTCGTAGCAGGTGATATTGATCTCACCAATAAAGCGGGAACATTGGCGCTCGGCGCCGGCCAAACTGCGATGGTCACATCCTCGACCGCGATAGCAACCTTGGTTTCGGCGGCGGCGTTGCCAGCCGGATTGTTTAGCCAGATCGCATCCATCCCCGTTCCTCCGGCAACCCCGGCTGTTGCTCCGACGCCACCCGCATCACCAACAACAACTCCAGCGATGCCAGCGTCGCCTGCGACACCCATAGCACCGACAGTTCCGACGTTACCGGCAGCTCCATCTGCGCCGATGGCCCCCGTTCTTGTTCCTGCCGTCATTGCACCCGTATCTGTCATCCCCGCTGTTATCGCACCTGCTGCGACGGAAGATGAGGAGGACTGTGATGCGGACGATGCCGAGGACTGTGTTTCGGAAGTTATCGAGGAGTGCGATCCGGAAGAAGACGAGGACTGTGACCCGGAAGAGGATGAAGACGAGTAATGTGAGCCCGCAGAACGCGGTAGCCGATAATACAGCGATACGCGGCGGTTCAATCAATAGCAAAAGATAACCGGCTTTGCGCAAGCATCTTTTTCCGATGCCGCCTCCTCAAGTCGACTGCAATAACCGTCTACGAAACTGGCGATGTACTTGGGATTGCTGAACGATAAATAGCGATTCAGTCTGGCATTCACGCCGACAACGCTCCCAATACGTCACCGATCTCGTTGAACAGAGGGCGCGCAGAATTTTCCGATTGCATGCATCGTTGCAGCATGATACGCAAAGCATCAACGACAGTTTGCGACTCGTCTGGCGCATCACAGCGCTCCAGCAACTCTTCCAGCAAGCATCCGAACGCGCGCACTTCGATACGCTGCAATCCTTGTCTGGATTTTTCATCATGCGTCGGCAAGAACGAGGCTGCGCCGAAATCGCCAAGCAGGCATTCACCCTTGGCATTCCACAAGATGTTGTGCGCATACAAGTCGCCATGCATCACCCCTTGCGCGTGCATATGCGCAGCCGCAGAGGCGATGCCCAGCGCGATGCGCAAGACTTGATCGAGCGTGAATCGCGTCGCGGCGGGATAGATATCACGGGTACAGGATTCCAGGCTGGGCGGACCCGCTAGGTTCACGAAACTGGTATCGATGAGCGACATCACCAATCCGCGCGTGCCATGCGGATGCGCGTTGATACGACCTTGTACCGGAATCAGGTTGGGATGTGCTCCCGCCGCGATGCATGCGGCTTTTTCACTGCGCGGCAAGCCATCGCTGGTCAAAGCACCTTTGAACATCTTCACTGCAACGGGATGCACGCCGTGTTCCGTTGTACGGTGAGCACGATAGATGATGCCGGATGCGCCCTCGCCCAGCGTGTGCTGAAGATCGAGCGCACCCCATGCGACCGAGGCGATGGCGTGCCGCTCCATCGCCTCCCGTTCACTGGCATCGCTGAACGGGTTGCCCGCATATGCCAGCCATGCCAAGCGCGGCAAGCCCGGTAACCATGCGGGCAACTGCGTGAAGCGATTCGCCGCGATGCGCAGCAATTCCAAATTCGCACAAGCTGCCATCTCTTGCGGCAATGCGCTCAATTGGTTGCCCGATAACATGAGCTTTTGCAAACCTGTGCATGAGCCGATCCGAGCAGGCAAGGCTTGCAGACGATTGTCGGTCAAGATCAGCCAGCGCAGCTTGGGCGGCAAGGCTTGGGGTGAGAGATGCACGATCTGATTCGCCTTGAAGCCGATCATCTCCAGGTTGGCGCACTGCCCCAACACTTCCGGCACATGCGCAAAGCGATTGTCCGAACAAAAGATCACGCGCAGTTTGTGCAGTCGCGGCAGATCGCTTGGCAGGTCAGATAAGGCGTTGCCGGATAGGTTGAGCACCTCTAACGAATCGGCCAGTTCGAATATCTCGTCAGGGAATGCGGTCAGGCCGCAAGCAAGTTCGAGACGCTTGATCCCCGCCAATTTCCCGGCGCGCAATGCCGCAAGCGTATTCATGGGAATGTCTGCCACATGGAAATAATGGCGCGGAAAGTGACGATCAGACGGCTGGCGTAGAACGATGTTTTTCGATCACGCTCTCGATGAAGTTGCGCAGGAATCCTTCCGTTTGCGCACTGTGGAAGCGGTCGATCTCCACGCCGCGGCTGTAGGCGATGACCGTCGGGAAGCCCCTTACCTTGTGACGCCCCGCGATCTTCATGTTCTCGTCGGCATCCACGATGCCAAGGAAGAATTGGCCGTCGTAAGCCGTGACCATCTTGTGCAACAGCGGGGCCAGCACCTTGCACGGTGCGCACCACTCGGCGCTGATATCCAGCAACACGGGCAACTCGTGCGAGCGCGCCACGACCAGCTCTTCAAAATCACTCTCTTCAACGTTGTAAGAATAATCGCTCATCTCATCACCCCGACCGTTTCGTTCAATTTGTTCCGCGCTTGGAAAAATCTTTCAGCCTGAAACCCAGCGCGAACAACACCAAGAAATAGACTGTCACCCCTGCCGCCACCAGCCAAGTCAGATGCATGATGCGTGACCAACCCGACGTGGTGAGCCAGTGTTGTTCGCTTCCCATGCCGAACCAGAGTGTGATCCCCAGCGCAACAACAGCCAGCATGACTTTCAGGAAGAATTTCAACCACCCTGCTTCGGCTTGATAGATACCGTGCTTACGCAGGAAGTAAAACAGGATGGCTGAGTTGAGGCATGCCCCGAGACCGATGGAGAGCGCCAGACCGGCATGCTGCATGTGCAATCCAAAAACGAACAACACGTTCATCGCTTGCGTCGCCAGCAGGGTCACAATACCAATCTTCACGGGCGTCTTGATGTCTTGCCGTGCATAGAAACCGGGCGCGAGTATCTTCACCAGGATCAAACCGATCAGTCCCACGCTGTATCCCACCAGCGCAGCACGCGACATCAGCACGTCATGCGCGGTGAAGGCGCCGTGCTGGAAGAAGGTCGCCAGCAGGGGCACGGCGATCATCCCCAGCGCCAGCGCGGCAGGCAAGGTCAGCATGATGGTCAGGCGCAAGCCCCAGTCCAGCAATTTGGAATATTCGGCGGTATCGTTGACAGCATGGGATTTGGAAAGTGACGGCAACAGAATGGTGCTGATGGCGACGCCCAAGATACCCGTGGGGAATTCCATCAAACGATCCGCGTAGTACAACCACGACACACTGCCTGCCACGAGGAGCGAAGCAAAGATGGTGTTGATGATGAGGCTCAGTTGCGCGATGGACACACCGAATATCGCCGGCCCCATCTGCTTGATGACGCGCCACATCCCCTCGTCAGTTCTGCTGAACCGAATGGTCGGCAACATGCCGATCTTTTTCAGGAACGGGATCTGGAAAGCCAGTTGCACGAAGCCCGCCACGAACACAGCCCACGCCAATGCCATGATCGGTTGTTCGAAATACGGAGCACCCCACAGAGCACCGCCGATGAAACATAGATTCAACAGGATAGGTGCGAATGCCGGCACCCAGAATTTGTTGTAGGTATTGAGGATACCGGCCGCGACGGCCACCAGCGAGATGAAGAAGATATAGGGTGAAGTGATGCGCAGCAGTTGCACCGTGAGCTCGAACTGTTCGGCGTTCTTGGCGAACCCGGGCGCACTGATATAGACCAGGATAGGCGCCGCGACGATACCGATTGCCGTCACCACGAACAGGATCAGCGCCAGCATGGTGGTGACATGATCGACCAGCAGCTTGGTCTCTTCCTGCCCTTTGCGATTCTTGTATTCCCCGAAAATGGGCACGAATGCCTGGGAGAATGCACCTTCGGCGAACATGCGGCGCAACAGATTGGGCAGTTTGAAGGCGACGAAGAAGGCGTCCGTCGCCATGCCGGCACCGAAGATGCGCGCGATCAGCACGTCACGCGCGAACGCCAAGATGCGCGAAACCAGCGTCAATCCGCTGATCGTGGCGAGGGCTTTAAGCAGATTCATCGAATATATGAAATGGGAGTGGCATTACCCAAAGCGGAATTACCAGCCATTCTTCTTCGGATCGCGTCGTTCCATGCTGATCGTCGGGAATGCCCCCGTCGCTCCCACATCTTCACGGTTGCGGCCCGCACGAACGGTCAGATGATTGGTCGCGACGAATTGTCTGAGCAACTCAAAGGCATGTGGATCGGCTTGTTCCAGAGAGAAACGCACGACAACCGCCGGAATCCCCTGTGTCACGATCGGACGCACATAGGATGAATAAACGATACGGCCATCCTTGCCGGTGGTAGACAACATATCGCAGAGACGCTCCGCCCAATTGGAAGGACGGAATGTTTGTCCATCCTTGCTAAATCCTTGTATGACGAATTCGGCCAAATCTGGCGAATGATTCTTTCTATCTAACAATTTGAGTTCTCACAGCTAAATATGGGGCTGAATTGTAACATCCCGCAAATACTGGCTTATCAACTGACTACCAGCCGTTTCGCGTTGGATCGCGGCGCTCTACTCCAAGCACGGGATGCGGTCCGGTCGCTTCCGCGTCTCTGCTGCCCCGGCCCGATCGAACCTTGAGGTGATTCTCGGCCACGAACTGTTTGACCATCTCAAAGGCCTTGGCATCCACGTGCTGCAAAGAGACACGCACCACAACAGAAGGAACACCGCCGATCATCACCAGGCGCGCATAGGAAGAGTAGATCATGCGTCCGTCACTCCCAACCGTTCCCAGCATATTGCACAGATTGGTCGCCCAATCCGGTTGTTGGAAAAGCTCACCCGTCTCGGTAATACCCTGGATCACGAACTCTGAGACATTCGATAACACGATTCCTCCACGCATCTGGTTGACCTCGGACATCATATCACCACCCCAATGCCAGGAACGACAGTCCAAGAGAAGCTTTGATACTTACCTGCCAACGGAGAGTGATGAAGGATAAATTCCATTTCACGATCAAAGCGATCGCATTCCTCCAGACTCATCAACTCCGTTACAATCCGTACCCAAGCTTTCCCAGTCCCACAAAAATATTCCAATATGGTTTGGCAAAAGTTTGCCGACCTTTCTTAACTTCATGAAGGGCTTTCCAAGATGTGTGGCATCTGCGGCGAGTTGCGTTTCGATAAACAAACCCCAACCCCCGATACCTTGAGGCGCATGACGGATAGCCTGTCCAAGCGCGGGCCGGATGCCCAGGGCATTTATCAGGATGGCCCGCTCGCATTCGGCCATCGCCGCCTGTCCATCATCGACCTATCCGAACACGCCAAACAACCGATGGTGGACGAGTCGCTTCATCTCACCCTGGTGTTCAATGGCACCATCTACAACTACAAAGAACTGCGCGCCGAGTTGGTGACGATGGAGTATGAGTTCTTCTCCGAGGGCGACAGCGAAGTCATCCTCAAGGCCTATCACGCTTGGGGAGAGCGTTGTGTGGAGCGTTTCTACGGCATGTTCGCTTTTGCCATCTGGGATAGACGGGGACAGAAGCTGTTCCTTGCGCGCGACCGTTTCGGCATCAAGCCTTTGTATTACTCAGTGGATGGCGCCTCGCTGCGCTTCGCCTCTACCTTGCAGGCTTTACTCGCGGCTGGCGGTGTGGATACCAGTATCGACCCCGTCGCCCTCCATCACCACTTGACGCTGCACTCCTCCGTCCCCGCACCGCGCACCCTGTTGACCGGTGTGAAGAAACTGCCGCCTGCGACCTGCATGACGTTCACCGCCGATGGCGAAGTGGCACATCGCTGCTATTGGTCACTGGATGCGACACGCCCGACCACGCCGTTGAGCGAACAGGATTGGTTGGCTGCCACGCGCCATATTTTGGCCAAGGTGGTGGAACGCCATCGCCTTGCCGCCGATGTGCCCGTGGGTGTTTTGCTTTCCGGCGGTCTGGATTCCAGTCTCATCGTCGGCTTGCTGGCCGATCATGCGCCAGACCTGCGTACCTTTTCCATCGGCTTCGAGGACATCGGCGGCGATGCCGAGAAAGGTGATGAATTCGAGTACTCCGATCAAGTCGTCGAACGTTTCCACACCAGACATCGAAAATACCTCATCCCGAATAGCGAAGTATTGAAGCGCTTGCCAGAAGCGGTGCGCAGCATGTCAGAGCCGATGGTGAGTCAGGACAACATCGCCTTCTATCTACTGTCGGAGAAGGTCTCGCAGGATGTAAAAGTAGTACTCGCGGGACAAGGCGCGGACGAGGTGTTCGGCGGCTATTTCTGGTACCCCAAGATGGATGCCACTCAAGGCTCCACGCTAGACCGCTTCCGTTGTAACTACTTCGACCGCGACCACGCCGAATATCTGGAAACCGTTACAGCGGCTTACCACCTGCACGATGTGACCAGCGAATTGGCGCACAAGGAATTGACTAAACCGCACGCCGACACCTTTCTCGATGAGGTATTGCGTTTCGATGTGACCACGCTCATCGTGGATGATCCAGTCAAGCGTATGGACAACATGAGCATGGCCTGGGGGCTGGAAGCGCGTGTACCCTTCCTCGATCACGAACTGGTGGAACTGGCTGCGCACATGCCGCCGGAGTTGCGTCTCAAGGAGGGGGGCAAGTTCCCGCTCAAAGCCATCGCGCGCGGGCTGGTTCCCGATGCCGTCATTGACAGACCCAAGGGCTACTTCCCCGTCCCCGCCTTGAAATACGTGCGCGGCGAGTTTCTTGAATTCATGCGCGACATCCTGCTATCGGATGCCTGCATGAAGCGCGGATTGTTCAATCGGGCCTACGTCGAGAAACTCCTCGCCGCACCGGAATCACACTTCACGCGACTCAACGGCAGCAAGCTGTGGCACCTCGCCCTGCTGGAATACTGGCTTCAACTCAACGTGGATATCGCGATATAAAAAAGCCACATCACAACGATGCGGCTTCCCTTGAACCGGTGTGGCATCACTGCACTATCTGGTCGATCTTCAAGTTCACCCCCTTTGCACCCGGACGCAACGGCTGACTCATCCCTTGCGCATCGCCTGTTTCGGGCATCGCCGTACCCGACTTCGAGATACGCGCAACGACCACGACCTTGTCGAAGGCAGACAGCTTCATCTGCGGCTGCATCGCCATGCTGTCATCCAACTCGAAAGTGATGGGCAGATCACGCACTTGTTTGCGCAAGATGGCCAGCGGCATCTTCGGGCCTTCAGCCGCGCGCGCCAACACGAACACCGTGTCATCCGGACTGAACTTGCCCTTCAGCGAATCGCCCAACATAACTTTGCCCGTGATGCGCTCCTTACCACCTGTAACGCTCGCAGCTTGTGCAGGCGGCGCGATTTGTTCCAACGCCATCGGCGCTTTGCCGCCCTTGATGTGGGACAGCATCTGACGCGCTTCCGCCAAGCCACTCTCGATCATCTTTGCATCCTCGCTCTCTGAGGGTAACAAGCTACGCAATCTTTCCCAGTGCTTGATGGCGGCAGCGAAGTCACCGCGCTCCATCGCTGCCGAACCTGCCAGGGCCAAGGCCTTCATACTGTCCGCATCGATAGACAAAGCCTTGTTGATGAGGTCGGTCGGTTTGCCGCGCAAGGACTGACCTTGTGCCATCGCCAATGCATCGGCGTAATCAGCCCACACCCACGCTTCATCGGAGACATAGTTGGTCAACTGCCCATAAGCTTTCGCAGAATCCCCGAATCGCTCAGCTTCCATATAGGCACGTGCCAGCAGCAACAGAGATTCGCCATCAGTCGGGTTAGCCTCTACCTTTTGCTCCAAAGCCGCGATTGCCGCACTACCGTGTACCGCCCCCACTCCGCTGGTACCGCCATGCGCGACTCGATCGGAGAATGCGTTCAGATTGCCGACTTGTGTGTATAGACCGATCGCCAATACCGGCAACAGCACTGACAAACCGATCGACAACTTCTTATAAGGACTACGTGGCGCTTCCACTTCAGTTGTGTCGCCCACCTCTTCCAACACGCGGCTTTGCAACTCACGCTGGCCTTGCTCGTGCAGATCTGCCGAAAGCAAACCATTCTTCAGATCGACATCCATCTCGGTGATCTGATCGCGCAGTATCTCAAGGTTGGCCGCATCACGCGCAACGGTGTTGCTGTTTACCGTACCGCGCCACAGAGGAACCGCAATGAAGGGAATGGCGATGAGCAACAACACCGCACAGATGATCCAGAATACAGTCATTTATTTTCTTCTTTCAGTAGATTGGCGGCGCGCGCTTGTGCTTCGGGTGTCAATGTAGCCGCTTGCTGGACGATCGCTCTACGTTTGCGCAATTGGATGAACAGCACGGCGATACCGAGCAGCAACAATATGAATGGCGCGGTCCACAAGGGCATGGTCTCTTTATCGACAGGCGGATCGAACAGCACAGATTTGCCGAAGCGCTCCACCAGCATATCCATGATCTCTTGATCACTGGCACCTGCTTTCATCTTGTCGCGCATGATCTGGCGCACATCGTTCGACCAATCTGAATGCGAGCTGGCGACGTTCTCACTTTGGCACACCAAGCAACGCACCTTCTCTGCCAGGTCGATCATGCGCCTTTCCATCACCGGATCTTCAGCCAAGTCCTTGGCTTCGCCCGCGTAAGCGAAGGTCGGCAATACCAACAATAATGCAATCAAGAAATTCTTCATTTTTTGTTCAGCTCCGCAACGAGAGGCAAGATACGGTCGCGCAGATTTTGCGGTGTCACAGCGCCAATAATCTTGTCGCGAATCACCCCCTGCTTGTCGATGATGTAAGTCTCGGGAACACCATACACCCCGTAATCGAAACCAACTTTGCCATCGGCATCGAACAACGTCAGCGTGTATGGATCACCCGCCTTGCGAAGTACTGCCTCGCCGTCTTCACGTTTGTCTTTGTAGTTCAAACCCAGCACAGGAACGATCTTTTGAGCTGCCAGATCCATCAGTATGGGATGTTCGTCTTTACACGCCCCGCACCATGACGCCCAAACGTTCAACAACCAAACTTGTCCCTTCATGTCCTCCGTGGCGAACTGCTTCTTCGCGTCGTATAACAGCGGCAGGCTGAACACAGGCGCAGGTTTATCGATCAACGGTGACGGTACTTCACGCGGGTCTCGCCCCAGGCCGATATACAAGAACACAGACAGAACCACGAATGCCACGAAGGGCAATATGAAACGCATCATGCTACGGCCTCCTTCGACTGTTCACCGCTCACCGACTTTGCCTTGCTGTGGATGCGATAACGACGGTCGCTAATCGCGACAATGCCACCCAGCGCCATCAACAGACAACCCGCCCATATCCAATCGACGAAAGGCTTGATGTAGACACGCACCGCCCACGCTTCGCTGTCGGGGATGGGCTCACCCAAAGAGACATAGAGGTCGCGCAACAGCCCGGTGCGTATGGATGCTTCGGTCATCGGCATACCGGAAGCGTTGTATTGACGTTTCTCCGGATTCAATTCGGTCACGAACTTGCCGTCCTTGCTCACGCTCACCCTGCCTTGCGAGGCGACATAGTTCGGACCTTGCACTTCAGTCACACCATCGAAACGGAACTCGTATCCGCCCGCCTGCACGGTATCACCAACATCCATACGCACATCGCGCTCGGTCTCGTAACCCTTCACCATGGTTACGCCGATGATGAACACCGCGATACCGAGGTGAGCCAGTTGCATGCCGTAGTAGCTGCGTGTCGGTGTCTTGAGGCGTTGCATCAAGGTGCCTTCGTTACCCATGCGACGACGCAGATCGAGCGCACCGGTGATGATCAGCCACGCAGCCAATAACAAGCCCAGCGCGATCATCGACGTCCACTTACCCAATACCAGGGGCAACAACAAGGCGATGACGATACTCGCCCCCAGCGCCCAACGGATACGTTGCCAGATATCCGGCAGGCTCGCCTGCTTCCAACGTGCGATGGGACCCAAGCCCATCATCATTACCATCGGGATCATCAAGGGAACGAACACCGCATTGAAATACGGAGCGCCGACCGACAACTTGCCGTAACCCAGCGCATCCATGAACAGCGGGTAGAGCGTGCCCAAGAACACCGAGGCGGAGGCCACCGAAAGCAGCACGTTATTGGTGAGCAACATGGTCTCACGCGAGATGAGATCGAACTTGCCGCCTAGTCCGATCTTGGGTGCACGCCATGCGAACAACAACAAAGAGGCGCCGATGACGATGACCAAAAACGACAGGATGAAGACACCGCGTTTAGGATCGGTGGCGAAAGCGTGGACTGAAGTCAGCACGCCGGAACGAACCAAGAACGTACCTAACAAAGACAAGGAGAAAGCTGCGATGGCCAACAACACCGTCCAGCTTTTGAACGCTCCACGCTTCTCGGTCACTGCGAGCGAATGCATCAAAGCCGTACCGACCAACCACGGCATGAAAGAGGCGTTCTCGACCGGATCCCAGAACCACCAGCCACCCCAACCCAACTCGTAATACGCCCACCAGCTACCCAAAGCGATACCGACAGTCATGAATACCCACGCCACCGTCGTCCATGGACGCGACCAACGGGCCCAAGTCGAATCCAGCTTGCCACCCAACAATGCGGACAGCGCGAAAGCGAAAGCGACCGAGAACCCAACATAGCCCATGTACAACATCGGAGGATGGATGACCAAGCCCGGATCTTGCAGCAACGGATTCAAGTCACGTCCATCCATTGCCGCCGGAAACAGACGATCGAAGGGGTTGGAGGTGAACAACATGAACAGCAGGAAGCCAACGGAGATCAAGCCCATCACACCAATCACTCGCGCCACCATCTCCTGCGGCAGATGCTTGCTGAACATCGCCACGGCGACCGTCCACATCGTCAGGATGAATGTCCACAGCAACAGAGAACCTTCGTGCCCACCCCATAAGGCCGCGACCCGATATGCAGTCGGCAATTGGGAGTTTGAGTGCTGTGCCACGTACAACACGGAAAAATCGTTGGCGATGAACGAATAGACCAAGCAAGCGATCGCGATGCCCACGAACAAGAATTGTCCAAATGCTAAAGTACGCGCACTATCCATCCACACCGCATTGCCGCGTGCCGCACCGACGATAGGCAAAACGCCTTGGACAAGGGCGAGAAAGAGTGCAACGATGAGCGTGAAGTTACCGATCTCTGGAATCATTCTGGAACTTTCAAAAATTATTTTGCGACTGGATATTCTGCGGATGAAGCACTACCGGATGATGCCTTGGCTGCCTCTGCTTTGTTGATGGCATCGGTAGCTTCGGGTGGCATGTAGTTCTCGTCATGCTTGGCCAAGACTTCCTCAGCGCGGAACACACCGTCTGCCTCGATCTTGCCTTGCGCGACTACACCCTTACCTTCCTTGAACAGATCGGGAAGGATGCCTTTGTAGACGACGTGCATGTTCTTTGCTGTATCGGTGATGCTGAAATGAACGGTCAGGCCATCGCCCTCGCGCTTGACGCTGCCCTCCTCTACCAAACCACCGATGCGGAAGTTACGACCTTGCGGCACTTCTTTGTTG
>JARCRR010000040.1 GCA_029850565.1 Gallionella sp.
CCCTTGCCCGCCCTGTCCGCAACATGCGGTAAGCGCAAGGCAGAACTGACCAGCGAGCGCAATTGATCCAAGGCCACCGGCTTGGAAAGATAATCGAATGCACCCGCCTTGAGTGCGGCGACCGCATTCTCGAGGTTGCCATGTGCAGTGATCACGGCCACCGGTAGGTCGAGGTCGTATTCGCTGATATGGCGCACCACTTCAAGCCCATCCCCATCCGCCATGCGCATATCGGTCAAACACAGGTCGAATCTGGTCGAACCCAGCCGTTGCAAAGCTTGCCGGACCCCATTGGCGCATTCCACCTCCAAGCCCATGCGTGTCAAAGCCAATTCCAGCAATTCCAAGATGTCTGGTTCATCATCCACGATCAGTACGCGCGGAATATTTGTACCCACTTCACCCACCCCTTTCATCATTCATCTGAGTCCCGAACAAGATGCGGAAACAAGCTCCACCTTGCTCGGCAGGAAGATACTCGATGCGAGCGCCATTCGCTTCGCATAACTCGCGTGCGATATACAGCCCAAGCCCAGTCCCTCCGGTGTCCGTGGTGTTGAATGGCTCGAACAGTTTTTGCACCGCCTCGGGTGACACCCCCTTGCCGTCATCCGCGATATCCAGCATCACCCGACCATCATCGCCACCCGCCACCCGGACGCTGACACTTCCTTCCCCTTTTTGACTATAGCGCAAAGCATTGCGGCATAGGTTCCACAAGATTTGTTCGAAATGTCCGCGATCAAAATACACTTGAAAACTAGCTGGCACTTCCAGCCGGAAAATATCGCGCGATACGTTCTCGACCTGGCACAGGTTCTCAATGAAACCGGGCAAACGCACCGCCAGGTCCAATCGTTCGGCTTGCACACGATCTCGCCGATTGACCTGCATCACATCCTGCACGATACGATTGAGCCGCGAAGTGTTATCCAGAATGATCTGGAGCAGACGTTCTTTCGCCGGATCTTGGCTGCTCTCTTTCAGCAACTCGGTGGCATAACTGATAGACGACAATGGATTGCGTACTTCATGCGCGATGTTCGCCGTGAGCCTTCCCAACGCGGCAAGCTTGACCTGTTGCGCTTGCTCCTGTGCGCGTTGAATATCTTCCAACACGACCACCGCCCCCCAGAATCCCTCCCGCTCGACCGGCAAGAATCTCACCCGCGCCAACTGATTGCTGACGGGCAGACGCAGCACCTCATGTCCCAACGCTTTGTTTTGACGCCACGCCGCGAACAGCGCCTCCAACAAAGGAGAACAATCCGCCAACTTGACACGATCGTTCGAGGAAAATGTATAGCCGAGCATGCGCTCCGCACCAGGATTGGATTGGCGCACCGTACCACGCTCATCCACCACCAACACCCCGTCTGGCATGTCCTGGATCATCAAACGGTTCGCTTCAGCCATGTTCGATAGATCGACGCCGCGCAGGAAAGCCAGCTTCTCACTGGCGACCGCGTATTTGGATAGGGTGTGTGCCAACCAAGCCACCGCAAAATAAGAAGTGCTGAGGATGCCGGCCTGCAGGAATTGCGCCGCCGAAGCCCCGCTGGTCAGCACGGAATAGCTGTGCTCAAGCAGTATGGCGATGCTGGCTAGCGCGGCGAACAACAGAGTGATGCGACCACCGCGAACGATCATTCCCCCCAGAGCCAACGACACCAACAACAGCATGCCCAAGTTGCTCTGTATGCCACCGCCAAAATAGGCGAGTGTCGTGATCGCAGCGATGTCGGCCCCGATCTGGAAAGCCAATTGCAAGGTCGGTCGCGGCTTGCGTAAAACGGCGGCCAGCGCCGAAACGAGCACCATCAGGGTATAGAACACCGAGACCCAGAAGAACCATCTCAGATTATGGACATTCAGCGTGAATATCTCGCCGAATACCGACGGCACCAGCATCAGCACACCGCCCAAGACCAAACGATACAGATTGAAAAAGCTGATGGAACGCCAGAGACTCTCTTGAGATGGCGGCACTGCCGCCTGCAAATCAGGGGCTGTCAGATCGGAGGGGGATGGACTATCCCGCATGGGGTTTATCTGGATTCGTACTCGCGACGATGGGCTTCACTACAGAACAGGTTACCGCTGGACTGGATCGCCTCGCTCTTCGGGAGATGTACCCCGCACTGAGCACAACGCACCATATCCTCGCTTGATGTTGCAGGCGCATCTTGCTTGGGGGATTGTTTGCGATAAGTCTTGAGCAACCAATAGACGGCCACGATGACCGCGAACAAAAAGAGCAAACGACTCATGCGTATTCTCCCAAGAAGGATTGGTCGGGGTGAGAGGATTCGAACCTCCGACTCCTGCGTCCCGAACGCAGTACTCTACCAGGCTGAGCTACACCCCGAACTGATGAACTTAAAATTGCCGCGTGGCCGCAAAGTGGGCCAATTCTAGCAAACACTGCTTGTGTTTTGAATCGGCGAAGCCTGCGATACAGGCACGCGCTGCTTCCGCTTCCTGCATGGCTTGTTGACGCGTGAAATCAAGCGCGCCGGTATCGCGGATGATGGTCAACACATCGCCGAATCTGCTTACATCACCCTGCTCGATGGCATGGCGTACGACATCCGCTTGTTGTTTGCTGCCGTGTTGCATGGCATAGATCAGCGGCAATGTCGGCTTACCTTCCGCCAAATCATCGCCCAGATGTTTACCCGTCTGCGCCTCATCTGCGGAGTAATCCAACACGTCGTCGATCAACTGGAACGCTGTACCCAGATGCATACCATATTTCGAAGCAGCATCTTCATCTGCCACCGATGCCTTGCCGAGGATGGCACCCAGACGCATCGCCGCCTCGAACAATTTGGCGGTCTTACAATGGATGACGCGCATGTAGTTTGCGACGTCCACATCGGCGTCGTGGCAGTTGAGCAGCTGCAACACCTCACCCTCGGCGATGACATTGGTGGCATCGGCAAGCGTCTGCATCACGCGCATCTCACCCACATCCACCATCATCTGGAACGCGCGCGAATAAAGGAAATCGCCCACCAACACGCTGGCCGCATTGCCGAACAGCGCATTCGCCGTCTCGCGCCCGCGCCGCAGCTCGGACTCATCCACCACATCATCATGCAGCAAGGTCGCGGTGTGGATGAACTCCACCACAGCAGCCAAATCGTGCTGATATTTACCGTTGTAGCCGAACGCTTGCGCGGAGAGCAGCACCAATGCAGGGCGCAGTCTCTTGCCACCGCTGTTGATGATGTATTCGCCGACCTGGTTGACCAAAGCCACTTCGGAGTGCAGACGGGTGCGTATCACCGCATCCACCGCCTCCATGTCCGATGCGATCAACTGTTTGAGTTTGTCCAAGGAAATCCCTATTCTGAGTCGTGACTGCTATTCGGCGCGTGGTCGCGCTCTACTTGTGCGGGCGACATTGTCGCACAAAGCCCCGCAACTGATAACCGCCTCACACCTCCGCCGCTTTCCCCTGCTCACGTCGGCGCAGATACAAGCCGACACCCACGCCGACCGCGCTCAGCAACATGACGTAATGCGCAGGGGCCAGCTTATCCAGCGGCAATAACAGGCTGACCATCACCGGTGTCAATCCGCCGAACACGGCGTAGGCCACGTTGTAAGAGAACGACAAGCCGGAGAAGCGTACCCTTGGAGGGAAGGACATCACGGCCGCGCTTGGCACCACCCCGATCACGCCGACGAAGAATCCGCACAGGGCATACAGCGCATCAATGTTCTCCTGAGCGACTCCCATCTGCTGATAGAACAGCCATGAGGTCGCACCCAAGCCGACACAGCCTATCGCCAGCACACGCCCAGCACCGAAACGATCCGCCAATGCGCCGAACACGACACAACCGAGACTTAGGAAAAGCGTGGCGATACTGTTTGCTTGCAAGGCTGTTGCAGCAGGGATGGCGAACAGCTTCTGCACCAAGGTAGGCGTCATCAGGATCATCACCACCACAGCAGCGGAGAGCAGCCACGTCATCAACATCGTGAGCACGATGGAAGGGCGATGTTCACGCACCACCGTCTTCAACGGCAACTCATCGGCCAGTTGTTGCCGCGCCTGCATCTCTTTGAATACGGGTGTCTCATGCAGATACTGGCGCAACCACACCGATACCAAGCCGAACACCCCGCCGATGATGAACGGCACGCGCCATCCCTCGGCCAGCAATTCGGCAGGTACATAACTACGATTCACCGCCATCGCCACCAACGACCCCAATAAGATGCCGCCCGTCAGCCCTGCCGTGAGTGTGCCGCAGGCGAAACCGACATGACGTTGCGGCACATGCTCGGCCACGAACACCCACGCGCCCGGCACTTCGCCGCCGATGGCCGCGCCCTGCATCACGCGCAATGCCAGCAACAACAAAGGTGCCCAGATGCCGATGACCGCATAGGTCGGCAACAAACCGATGAGCAAGGTCGGCACCGCCATCAGCAGGATGCTCAGCATGAACATGCGCTTGCGTCCGAACAGATCGCCGAAGTGCGCCATGATGATGCCGCCCAAGGGGCGCGCCAGATAACCTGCCGCGAAGATGCCGTAGGTCTGCACCTGACGCAACCAATCCGGCATATCGGGCGGAAAAAACAGTTGCGAGATGGCCGCCGCGAAGAAGATGAAGATGATGAAATCGTAGAATTCCAGCGCCCCGCCCAAGGCGGCAAGTGACAGCGTTCGATAGTCGTTTTTGTTCAAACTAGACACGTTCAGCCTTTCTTGCTCTCACAATCACCTTGATCGTCTGCACGAGGGCGTAGATCGCCAGCGGCACATCGATCAAGTAATCCCACATATTGGTCGACTCGTACCAGCCCATGCTCCATGCCAAGACGGCCAAGGAACACACCGAAGGCAGCAGATATAGCCCGCGCCGCATAGCCCACAAGGACAACAGCGCCAACATTACGATGAAGGCGACGCTACTGAAGCCAGAACGATAGGGATCGAGCATGCCGATACCTAGTGCGAACGGATACAGCAGCAAAGCCAATATGCTGATGAATGCGAACAGGGCAAAACGCTCGCGCATATTCCACCATATGACACCATCGTCGCCCGCCAATTGCCGCATCCGCGCAACCAGTGCGACCACAAGTAGCAACACGCTGGTCGTACTCAGATCACCTGCCAGACCGCGCAAAAAGCCCGCCAGCGACAAACCAAAGACGGGCAACAGCACTGCGCCATAGACCACCAGCACGAACAACAGCCGCTTAGGCTGGCTGAGGCGTACGGCAACAGGTAAATGCAAAGCCAGCAACAGCCACACCAGCGCGATGCCGGACAGTCCCGTCCAATCGGTGAAGGTCATTGCACCCCTCCTTGTTGCAAACGTTGCTGCAACCAAACGTGGTCGAACACCACATGCTTGATGAAGGTGCGATTCCACGTGTATGCCACATGGATGTCGCCGTTATGTGTCTGAATCATGTAAGGGTAAGAGAACTCGAAGTGACATCCACCGCCGCCGCGCACCCAGCGCTTGGCCGACTCCACATAGCCTGCAAGTTGTTGCGCGCCTTCACTCTCGAATTTTGCATCACTGCTGCGCGCCAGACCCTCGACCAGGCCGGAGCAAGCTTGCTCATCCAACGTCGCACCGCGCAGGCGGCTCATTTCTTCCAGTCGGCGCAACTCTTTCCACGTCACGCCGCCGTCTGCCGACGCCTGCAGACTCAATGTATCGCGGCCCTGCTCCTGATCGTTGAATACGGCCAACCATTTACCGTCCGGCAATACCAGTGCCGACAAAGCCGCGTTCGAGTTCTTCATAGAAGATCGGGCGGGCTTACCCCAACGCCTGCCGCCATCTTCGCTGCTTATGCTCATCGCACGCGGCGCCTCGTCCTTACCCGCATAGCGCGTCAACACCACTGCTTCTTTTTCATTGCGAATCAGCATCACCGGTTGCAGCGTACCTTGCCCGCCCGCCGCCAAACGCTGCTTGTCGATGACCTTCCCCGCTTTATCGAGGCGCAGGATCTCGGCATACTTGCTCACGAACTCGTGATAGACCGGCAAGCCCATAGTGCCGTCTGCATAAAGGAATGGCGGCGCTTTCACCAGCGTGCTGATATTCATGAAGGGCGAAGTGACGAGACGACGCGGGGCACTCCAACTCGCACCCTCGTCGTT
>JARCRR010000041.1 GCA_029850565.1 Gallionella sp.
TACTCACACATCCATTTATCAATCAGCAATGGGCTAAATACGGATGAAGTCATCCATTTTCGGATGGCTGCAAACTGTTAATTCGGACGTGAACATGAATCTGCGATGGGATGACCTGAGACTGTTTCTCGCTGTGTATGAGTAGGGCAGCCGAATTTAACGGGTCAGTGTCGTTATTGTTACCCGGATGTCGGATGATGGATACGAAGTTTTTTTGCATTGCTACTCATAGAAACTTATTTGATTTCGCCCGGCGGTTTTCGCCTGATACATGGCCATGTCGCCGCGCCTAAGGATGGTTTCTGGATCATCTTCGCGGCCGGTGAATAAGGTAACGCCTATGCTGGAAGTGCAATGGTGCTCGATAGTTGTATCTGACGACTTATCGTTAGGGTTTAGTTTCAACACATAAGGGGCGGCCAGTGCGGCGAGAATCTTTTCGGAGACGATGGTGGCCTGAGTCTTGAGTTTGTCCTTGTCATCCGTCAGTTCGCCCATTACCACCACGAACTCGTCACCGCCAAAGCGGGCGACCGTGTCCACTGCGCGTACACAGCGGGTAAGGCGCTCTGCCACTTGTATCAGCAGCAAGTCTCCCACCGCATGACCACAGGAGTCGTTCAGCGGCTTGAAGTTGTCCAGATCGATGAACAGCAGGGCGCCGAAATGACCGCTGCGCCGACTGGTGGCGATCGCCTGCGACAATCTGTCGTTCAGCATGCGGCGATTGGGTAGTTTGGTTAGCGCATCGAAATAGGCCAGTGTATGTATCTGTTCTTCTGTGCGCTTGCGATCTGTGATGTCTATACAACTGCCGATGTAGCCGATGAAATTGCCATGGTCGATACGAGGTACTCCATGATCGATGATCCAGCGATATTCCCCGTCGTGGCGGCGCAGGCGGTATTCCATGGTGAATTCTCGCTGTGCATCGAAGGCGGATAGATAGGTGGAGAGGCAATTCGGTAGGTCGTCGGGATGCACGCCTTCGATCCAGCCATCTCCCATTTCCTGTTCAAGTGTGCGTCCGGTAAATTCCAGCCAGACCTGATTGAATGAGTAGCATTTCTTGTCCGGACCGGACATCCATACCAGCACCGATTCGTTTTTCGCCAGTACGCGGAAGTTTTCCTCGCTGCGGCGCAATTCGGCGGTGGCGGTATCGGCGGTTCGTAATGCCTTGCGCATTCCCATATAGGCCGCGATCAGGAAAAACAGCAGGATGCTGGATATCATGCCGCCTATCAGCACCCACCACGCTTTGCTGTAATCGAGGCTGTTGCGCTTGTATTTTTCGAAGAGCAGAGTCCATTCCTGCCCGCCAAAGGTCAGATGGCGTTCGATCATATCGGGCTGCATGAGATGGGATGGTTTCCCCGTGCTATTGAAAAGCTGGTTATCCGGGTCGGCTACCGCCCCCGCAAATACCTGAATGTGCATATCGGCCAGATTCTTTTCATCACTCAAGATTTCCCGCAACAAATCGGTCATGCGGAACGGGCTATATACCCAGCCATACAAAGCCGAGCGTCGCTGTTCGATGGTCTGAAGAGGTGCCGATTTCAGGTATATCGGCACATACATCAGTGTGCCTGCCTGAACATCCCGATCTGTTTCTTGCATCAAGGTGACTTTGCCCGAGAGCGCAGCCATGTTTTCATCACGCGCACGTTCCATTGCAGCGCGACGCACCGATTCGGAGTACATGTCGAAGCCAAAGGCGCGCAGATTTCGCCCATCGAAAGGCTCAAGGTAGACGATGGGCGAATAGGCTGCACGCGCACCCGCAGGGCGTACCGTGTAGTCTGGGAAACCTTGTTGCCGTATAGAGGCGATATGTCGATCGAGCCGGTCGCGGGGGATCCACAGGGAGAAACCGATCCCTTGAATTCCCTTGAAATGGTCATCCAGCCTTAACAGGCTGACGTAATTCTTCCATTCATCACGATCGACGTAATGGGATGCATTGAACAATGCCGCTCCACCGAGCAATACTTGTTTGTGTGCTTCCAGTAGGGAAAGAATCTTGAGTCTGATCTCATCACTTTCGGCAGCGAACTGTTGCTGTGCCAGCAATTCCGCATCGGTTTTTGCCGAATGGCACAGATAGCCGGTGGCCATCAGGCCGACCAGCAAGGCCAGCCAAGCGCGCCAGCAGGACTCGAGACGGAAGTCTTTCATTTTGTCATTCTTGATACGACTGCTTCAGAATGCGGGCGATTCCCGGATGTGGATCAAGAGTCCGGCACACAGGGTAAAGTGAATTCATTGAGATGTCAGTCATGAACTGCCCCTTTTTGAACAGGTATTGCGAATGGTGAAGCCTTATTTTGTAAGGAACCCATTCTTGCGCCAGCCTCCTGTTCTGGGGATATCGCTGCATGTCTCGCACCGTGCATGCGGTGCGGAGTGATTGCGGCGAGACTGCAAGGTGGTGAAACTTTATGTGATGAGTGACTGCGGTGTCAATGTGGGAGGGGTGTATCGTGCCTACACTTCGGCCAGAATGACGATGTAGTTCTTGCCGTATTTTTTGGCGCACTTGGGGCAGGTGGTGTAGTAGAAATACAGCTTACGAAGTTGTCTGTTTTCACTTGCGACATACGCCGTCATGTCCTTGATCCATGTCTGCATGTTGCTGAACGGACCTTCGAACACTTTGGCAAGGAAGGTTCCCGATAGGGAAGTCATCTGCCGGTTCGGGATGTCTTTGCTGACTTCGAAATAGACATCCGCACCCCAAAGCGAGTTCTCATCCGTCAGTATCAGCCTAGTGTCGGTGCGGGCATCTGCAGCATCGATGATCGCGGTATTGCGCGTCATGACCGCACCGTAATTCAGCGGGATGTGAAACAGGCTGGTCACGTGATCCCGCAAGAATCGCTTGTCCTGCCATGTGACCACTTTGCCGTCCCAGGGGGCGGGGTCGAAGCGTGGACAACACTCTTTGGTATCGGTCGAGTTCATACGGTCTCCTTTCGTTGACGATATAAGTTTGAGCGCCTGTTCCGGGTAACGGTCAGAAGTTGATCGATCACGCCACCGTCACTGCCTTATCCAGATACACATCCTGGATCGCATTCAGTAACGCCACGCCTTCCGCCATCGGCTTCTGGAACGCCTTGCGTCCGGAGATGAGCCCCATACCGCCCGCGCGTTTGTTGATAACGGCGGTGCGCACCGCCTGCTGCAGGTCGTTCTTGCCGGACTCGCCACCGGAGTTGATCATGCCGACGCGGCCCATGTAGCAGTTCGCCACCTGGTAGCGCACCAGATCGATGGGGTGGTCGGTGGTGAGTTCGCTGTACACCTTGGAGCTGGTCTTGCCGAACTTGATGGCGTTGTAGCCGCCGTTGTTCTCCGCCATCTTCTGTTTCACGATGTCGGCATTGATGGTCACGGCAAGGTGGTTGGCTTGTCCGGTAAGATCGGATGCCACGTGGTAATCCTTGTCCGCCGTCTTGAATGCCGGGTTGCGCAGATAGGCCCACAGGATGGTCGCCATGCCCAGACTGTGTGCGTGTTCGAATGCTTCCGATACTTCCAGTATCTGGCGGCGCGATTGTTCTGATCCGTAGAACACCGTCGCCCCCACTGCCACGGCACCCATATCGAATGCTTGATCCACGCTGGCAAACAAGGTCTGGTCAAACTCGTTGGGGTAGGTGAGTAACTCGTTGTGGTTGATCTTCACGATGAAGGGGATCTTGTGCGCATAGCGGCGCGCCACCGATCCCAGCACACCGAGTGTGGAGGCCACGCCGTTGCAGCCGCCCTCGATGGCGAGCTTGACGATGTTCTCCGGATCGAAATACATCGGGTTGGGCGCGAACGAGGCACCGCCCGAATGTTCCACACCCTGATCCACCGGCAACAGCGATAGGTAACCGCTGTTAGCCAAGCGGCCTTGGCCATACAAAGCTTGCAGGCTGCGCAGCACACCGACCTTTCGGTCTTTCATCGCCACCACGCGGTCCACATAATCCGGCCCCGGCACATGCAGCGATTCTTTGGGAATTCCGATGCAACGATGATCCAACAAATGACCGGCCTCTTCACCCAGCAATTGCACGATGTTCGTCATGACTTTCCTCCTTAGAATGAATACCAGAATGGAGAAATCATCTTACTCCTGCAACATTAAGATGTAACGCAGGGTTGGATGGATCATATTAAAGTTGATGGGCTAGATCTATCAACCGAGCAACTCTCCCCAAATATCAGGATATTGTGTGGAACCTCAACAGGTACCGCTGGTAAATTGGTAAAATCGCGCGCCTTGCAGGAGGCTTCATTGGAAAATCCATACAATATTCTTGGCGTCTCGCCAACCGCTTCGACCGAAGATATCAAGAAGGCATACCGCGCACTTGCCATGCGCCATCACCCGGACCGTAATCCCCACTCCAGCGCTGAAGTCAGGTTCAATGCCATCAAGAAGGCGTATGAGCTTCTTTCCGACCCGCAGAAGCGGGCTGAATAT
>JARCRR010000042.1 GCA_029850565.1 Gallionella sp.
ATGTCCTGGTTCTCTTCCTGTAGCAGGCTGCAAGTCGCATAGACCAAGCGTCCGCCCACTTTCAGCAGGCGTGCGGCGGAAGCCAGGATAGCGGCCTGTTTCACGTTCAGCTCAGCGACGCTTTGCGCAGACTGGCGGAACTTCAGGTCGGGGTTGCGGCGCAACGTGCCCAGCCCGCTGCACGGCGCATCCACCAGCACGCGGTCGATCTTGCCTGCCAAGCGTTTCACTTTGTTGTCGTTCTCGTGCGCGATGAGTTGCGGTTGTACGTTGCTCAAGCCGGAACGTTTCAAACGCGGCTTCAGATTGGTGAGGCGCTTCTCGGAGATGTCCCACGCATAGAGGCGGCCTTGCGAGTTCATCATCGCGCCCAGCATCAAAGTCTTGCCGCCCGCACCCGCACAGAAATCCACCACCATGTCGTTGCGTTTCGGCGCGAGCATCAGGCCCAGCAATTGACTGCCTTCATCCTGCACTTCGAACTTGCCGGTGAGGAACAGCGCATGTTTGTTCAGCGCCGGCTTGTATTTGAGGCGGATGCCTATCGGCGAGTAAGGCGTGGCCTGTGCGTCCATGCCCTCGGATTGCAGTGATTGCAACACTTCATCGCGTCCGGCGAGCAGTGTGTTCACGCGCAGATCGAGCGGAGCGACCTGTTGCATGGAGCGGCCGATGTCCAATATCTCCGTATCGCTGTGATGGGCGCGCAGCTTCTCCACGATCCATTCCGGCAACTCGGCTTGGATGTGCAGCGGTAGCGTATCCATGGCGATGCTCTTGACGCTGCCCAGCCATTCTTCTTCTTTCACTTTGAGCAGCGGTTTCAATTCGCGCAGGTTGTAGCCGCCGAACCTTACCCAATATGCCAATGTGATGCGGCGGGCAGAGGCAAGGCCTTTTTCTTCCAGCGTGCAGGCGTACTCCAGGAACAGACGATGGCGCAATGCGCCGAACAAAGTCTCAGCGACGAGCGAACGTTCGTTGGAGCCGATGCGTTCGGCTTGGAAGAAATGACGCAGCACGGCATCGGCTGGATGCTCCATCTTGAGCGCAGTGCGCAGTGCTTGGATGGTGAGATCAAGGCGGTATTCGGTGAGCAGCATGGTGAGGTGTTCCTTAGTTATCCGAGACGCGTATCTCGGTGATGATGGCTTCGCCACCGATGTTTCCGTTGGGTTCAATGTGGCGGACTTTTACCGGAAGCAAGCGGTATTCCTGTGAGAACCAAATCTCCAGACCTTCTTTTCCGGCGGGCTGCAGTTTGCGGAAGTGTACCGTGTGCAACTTGCCCATGCTTGTGTTCAGTATCTCATCAGTGGTGATTTCGAAACGGTACTTTTCAAGGTTGCGCCCGTTGGTGACGGTGATGGGCAGCACATCTCCCTCGGCGGGAAGCGGCGGAAACTGGTACAGGATACTCAGCATGTCTTGTGTATCGGCGGCTAGCACTACCTCACGACCATCCTCGAAGATGATCTTGTTGGCATCGCGGTCGAAGGAGGAACTGCTGATCTGAGTGCCATTCTCGTCTTCTTTCTTTTCGGAGAATTTCAGCGGTTTGAGGATTTGTCCGTCAGACATCCCCAGACTGGTCTGGGTGAGTGTGTATGACTTTAGCAGCCGTGCCAAACCGATGGTCTTGGTCGTGGATTCCAGCTTGTATTGTTCATCTTCGAATTCGAGTGTGTGGACCGTATCGCCGATGACCATGCCGTTATTGCCCAGCCTTACTTCGAACTTGAGGCGGGCCCGTTTGGGTAGGGGCGGACGGGGCGGAGCGGCGGCAGTCGTTGCTTCGGTCACACTACTCGTTCCGGCGACGGAACTCGAGATGTCCAAAGAATTATTGCCGATGACTTGGCTCGCCGTTTCCAAGTCGGTCGTTTCGGCCACGCTGCTTGCGGTGACAAGACTGCTCTGCGGTAGCTCTTCCGCCACTTCGTTCTTTTCGGGCGAGATGGGCGGCGTGACTGGGGCAGGCGCTTCAGGTTTGACAGTGGCTTTGCTGCGAGTTTTTTTCGCTGAGGGCAGTTTCGGTAAACGATTGATAGGCTCCAATTTGGCCATCAGGGGCGGCAAGTCTGGTTCCGCTAGAGGTAGCTCGATGCGGGGTAGCCACAGCAATATCGCGTGAACGATGAGCGATACGGCAAGGGCGGCGATGATGCGCTGCTTGGGGGTGGACAACGAGACGTTCACGGAACGATTTTGAGGTCGGTGAGAACTTGCACCAGTGAGTTGCTACCGTCTTCGGTGAAGACGATCTTGCATGGTATGTAGTTGTGATCGACGGCTAACCAGATGTCTGATCTCTTGGGCACACTCAGCGGCAGCGAGGTCAGGTTGTAACTACGCATCGTGCCGAAGGAGGTGGTGACGGTCTGCTCGGGTTTTACTTGGTAGTGCAACTTCTCGATCATGCTGCCGTTGGACATGTCGAATTTGAGTTCCCAACGTCCGCGTGGCGGTGCGACCACGAACTGATACATCATGCTCAGGCGGTCTTGGGTACCGACAGCAAGTTCAAGTTGGTGGATGCCGGAGTTATCGCGGTGGATGAGTTCGTGATGAATCCAGTCGAACTCTGCGGCGCTGTTCATCCCAGTGTCTTGGGTGCGCTTATGGGTGTATCTGAGCGGAAGCAGGCCTTGCTTTCCGATATCGCCTTCACTGTTAGCCACGATCGTTTCGGGTTTGAACAAGCTAAGTAGGCCGACCGGTTTGGTGATGGATTCGATGTGATACTGATCCTTTTCGCGCACGAACACTTCGCGTACTTCAGCCAGCTTTATCCCCTTCACCTGTAAGTCATATCTCGCTTCGATGCGATGCGGGATGTCAGCCCATGATGCGATGGAGAAACAGAACAATGAGATTGCGGGGAGGGCGCGCACGGTCACTCCAATCCCGGTGAGATCAGCGTCGTGCCGCTCTGTTCCATACGGTCGGTTTCGACGCGTCCTTGTGCATTCAAACGCACGTTGCCGTTACAGATCCAGCGTACTGCCTGCGGAAACACGCGGTGTTCCTCGCGCAATACGCGCGCCGACAAGGTCTGCGGCGTGTCTCCCTGATGAACGGGAACGGCGGCTTGGATGATGATGGGGCCATGATCGAGATCGGCGGTGACGAAATGTATGGTGCAACCATGGATCTTCACGCCATCCTGCAACGCACGCTCATGCGTGTTTACGCCGGTGTAGGCAGGGAGCAATGAGGGGTGGATGTTGATAAGACGTCCCGCGTAGTGATTCACGAAGTCGGCCGTCAGGATACGCATGAAGCCTGCGAGTACGACGAGGTCAGGCCGGTGGCGGTCTATCTCTTTGGCCAGCGCAGCATCGAAATCATCACGGCTGGCGAAATCCTTGTGCGACACCACGGCGGTGTGGACGCCGCGCGCTCTGGCAATCTCCAGGCCAGTCGCATCCGCCTTGTTGCTGATGACAGCCGCCACCTCACAAGGCAACTTCGCCTTCAGCAACGCTTCCATATTGCTGCCACGACCCGAGATGAGGATGACGATGCGTTTCACGACGCTTAACGTACCTGTGTCTGATGTTCGTCGCCGTTACGTGCACGGATGAAGCCGATACGCGACACAGTCTCGCCGGTGGATTGCAGATGCTTGATGGCGGCATCTGCATCTGCTGCTGCGACTACGACTACCATGCCGATGCCGCAGTTGAAAGTGCGGAACATCTCTTGCGCTTCGACGTTACCGCCTTCGCGCAACCAGTGGAACAGCTTGGGCATCTGCCAGGCCTTGCTGTCGATATCGGCGACGACGTTGCTGGGCAACACGCGCGGTACGTTCTCGGTGATGCCGCCGCCGGTGATGTGAGCCATGCCTTTGACGGTGATGGATTGCATGAGTGACAGCAGCGGCTTCACGTACAAACGCGTGGGTGCCATGATGCAGTCGGCCAGCGTGCGCTCGCCGTCGAATTTGGCGTTCAGATCGGGATGCGAACGCTCGATGATCTTGCGTACCAGCGAGTAGCCGTTGGAGTGCGCGCCGTTGGAGGCGAGGCCCAGCACCACGTCGCCCGCTTTGATGTGTTCGCCCGTGATGATCTTGGATTTTTCCACCACGCCCACTGCGAAGCCCGCGAGGTCGTATTCCCCCACCGGATACATACCGGGCATCTCGGCAGTCTCGCCGCCAATCAATGCGCAACCGGAATCTTCGCAACCCTTGGCGATGCCTTTGATGACTTCGGTGGCTGCCGGAACGTCCAACTTGCCGCAGGCGAAATAGTCTAGGAAGAACAGCGGCTCGGCACCTTGCACCAAGATATCGTTCACGCTCATGGCGACCAAGTCGATGCCGACCGTGTCGTGGCGATTCAACTCGAAGGCCAACTTGAGTTTGGTGCCCACGCCGTCGGTGCCGGACACCAGCACCGGCTCTTTGAATTTCTTGGATATCTCGACCAGACCGCCGAAACCGCCGATGCCGGACAGCACTTCGGGGCGCATAGTGCGCTTGGCAAAGGGCTTGATGTTCTCGACCAGTTGGTCGCCTGCATCGATGTCGACGCCCGCGTCGCGGTAGGAAAGGGAATTGGATGGGGTGCTCAAGTTGAGTTCTCGCTTTCTAAACTGTAAAGTGCCGACAATTTTTCGAAGCCGGATTTTACCCGAAATGACTCTATCCCGCTCTGCCGCAATGCAATGGTTGGCCGTTGCTGCCTTCCTGTTCGGGGCGCTGTATCTGCTTAGCCCTATCCTCGCTCCCTTTGTGGCAGCGGCTATCCTTGCCTATATCTGCAACCCCTTGGTGGCGCGCCTGTGTGCTTGGAAGCTACCACGCACGCTGGCCGTGGTGCTGGTGATGCTGGGATTTTTGCTGGCCTTTGTGGCTTTGCTTCTCATCATGCTGCCGCTGTTGCAGAAAGAGATCGCCTTGCTGATGGTGCGTGCTCCCGAATGGCTGGAGACCGCAAGGGTGCGCTTGTTGCCGTTGTTGCAGCAATGGTTCGGCATCAATCTGGAGTGGGACGTGCAGGCGCTGAAGAACTTGTTGCTCACCCATTGGCAGAGCGCGGGCGGGGTGGCGGCCAAGCTGTTGCCGTGGCTGGAGAGCGGCGGCGGGATGTTGTTGGGGTTGTTGGTCAATCTGATTCTAATTCCCGTGGTGATGTTCTATCTGCTGCGCGATTGGGACGACATGCTCCGTCGTGTCGACCACATGATCCCGCGCCATTGGCATTCCAAGGTCACAGAGATCGCACACGAGGTGGACGGCGTATTGGCCGAGTTCCTGCGCGGACAGATATCCGTGATGCTGTTGATGAGCGTGTTCTACGTGGGCGCGTTGTGGTCGGTCGGGCTGGAGTTCGCCCTGCCTATCGGTATCGTTGCGGGGTTGTTGGTGTTCGTGCCTTATCTCGGCATGGTTCTCGGACTTGCGTTGGCTACTTTGGCGGCTGCGATGCAGTTCACAGCCTTGAGCGACGTGGTGTTGGTGTGGGTCGTGTTCGGTACTGGGCAATTGCTGGAGGGGATGGTGGTCACGCCGTGGCTCGTGGGTGAGCGCATCGGCTTGCATCCCCTTGCCGTGATCTTCGCCTTGCTCGCCTTCGGGCAGTTGTTCGGTTTCTTCGGTGTACTACTGGCGTTGCCACTGGCTGCCATTCTGCTTGTCGTTCTACGTCATTCGCGTGAGCGCTACCTGACCAGCGAGATGTACAAAAAACCATGACGCAATTGCTATTGGGTATCGCACCCGAGTGGATACCTTCGCTGGAGAACTTCGTTGCCGGGCGTAATGTGGAACTGCTTTCCGCGTTACGCCACGCGCTCACAACATCGCAGGGT
>JARCRR010000043.1 GCA_029850565.1 Gallionella sp.
TCGCTGCACACAACGCCGGGGAAGGGGCTAAATACACTCGGGGGCGGGGGCCGTTGAGGCTGGTCCATTTGGAGTCGTGTGTCGACAAGTCTGCCGCGTTGAAGCGGGAGCGCGAGATCAAGTCTTTGTCTCGGGCCGAAAAGCTTGCGCTGTGCGGGGTGACGCAGAGGGTTTAAAGCCGTAAAATGCGCGCCTTCGCATATTTTGCTGGGCAATATCCATGAGCACCATTGGTTCCAAGCCAACGTTTCAGCAGGTCATTCTGATCTTGCAACAATTCTGGGACAAACAAGGCTGCGCACTTTTGCAGCCCTATGACATCGAAGTCGGTGCGGGCACTTTCCATACAGCGACCTTTCTGCGCGCCATAGGCCCCGAGCCTTGGAGGGCGGCTTATGTGCAACCTTCGCGCCGCCCCAAGGATGGGCGCTATGGCGAGAATCCCAACCGCTTGCAGCATTACTATCAATACCAGGTGGTGCTGAAGCCTTCACCCGACAACATCCAAGAGCTTTATCTGGACAGCTTGCGCGCATTGGGCATCAACACCAGCGAACATGACATCCGTTTTGTCGAGGACGATTGGGAATCGCCGACGCTGGGCGCCTGGGGGCTGGGTTGGGAAGTGTGGCTGGACGGCATGGAAGTCACGCAGTTCACTTATTTCCAGGAAGTCGGCTCGCTCACCTGCAAGCCGGTGCTGGGCGAGATCACTTACGGGCTGGAGCGTCTGGCCATGTATCTGCAGGGCGTAGAGAATGTGTTTGACCTCGTGTGGGCCAAGAACGGCGACACCGTGGTGACCTACGGCGACGTGTATCACCAGAACGAGGTCGAGCAATCCAAATACAACTTCGAGCATTCCAACGTCGAGATGTTGTTCCGTCACTTCAACGAATATGAAAGCGAAGCCAAGCGCCTGATGGACACCGGGCTGCCGTTGCCGGGTTTCGAGATGGTGATGAAGTGCTCGCACACATTCAATCTGTTGGATGCACGCGGCGCGATCTCGGTGACCGAGCGTGCGGCTTACATCGGCAGGGTGCGTGCCTTGGCACGTCAAGTGGCGCAAGCCTATTACGATTCACGCGAAGCATTGGGTTTCCCCATGGCTAAACAATTGGAGAAATCGGAATGACCAAAGAAACACTGCTCATCGAGCTACTCACTGAAGAGTTACCGCCCAAGGTGTTGGAGAAACTCTCCACGACATTCGCGAACGAAGTGTTCGCGGCATTGCGCGAACAGGCATTGGTCGGTGACGACAGCGTGTGTACGCCCTATTGCACCCCCCGTCGTCTGGCTGTGAGCATTACCAGTATCGCGGCGCTACAGGCTGATCGCATCATTGAGCGTAAAGGTCCGGCAGTAGCGGCGGGTCTGGATGCTGAAGGAAAGCCGACAAAGGCGCTGGAAGGGTTCATGCGCTCGGCTAACGTCTCATTGGCGCAATTGCACCGTGCGGGCGAAGGCAAGGCTGAATGTTTCGTGGCGCGTGTCGAACAGAAGGGCAAGTCGCTGGATGAGTATCTGCAAGATATCATTATCCAGGCCTTGAAAAAATTGCCCGTGCCGAAGTTGATGCGCTGGGGTGATTCCGAACACCAATTTGTGCGCCCGGTGCACGGCCTGACCATCCTGCACGGTGGTCGTGTGGTGATGGCGGAAGTGTTGGGCCTGAGCAGCGGCAACGTCACCAGCGGCCATCGTTTCATGTGCAGTGAGCCGCGCATCACCATCGAGCATGCAGACGATTACGAAGCCACCTTGGCGCGCGACGGGCGCGTGGTCGCAAGTTTTTCGCAGCGCAGGGATAGCATCGCTGCGCGTCTGGATGACTTGGCGAACCAGAACGATGCGATCTGGATCGGGCATGCCAATTTCGATCTGCAAAAGTTGCTGAGCATGTCCAACGAAGAGCGCAGTGTGTTGAGCGGCTTGCTCGATGAGGTGACGGCATTGGTGGAATGGCCAGAGGTGTATGTCGGCGAGTTCGAGCCAGAATTCCTCGAAGTACCGCAAGAATGTCTGATACTCACCATGCAGCAGAACCAGAAATATTTCCCGTTATTGGATAACAAAGGGAAGTTGCTGAATAAGTTCCTCATCGTCTCCAACATGCAGGTGAGCGACCCTCATCACATCATCGAAGGTAACCAGCGCGTGGTGCGCCCGCGCTTGGCCGATGCGCGCTTTTTCTTCAATCAGGATCGCAAGCAGAAATTGGAGTCCCGTGTCGAGAAGCTTGGCAACGTGGTCTACCATAACAAGCTGGGAACGCAGTTGCAGCGCGTCGAACGTATTACCACGCTGACTGGCATCATCGCTCGTCTGCTGGGAGTGGACAAAGCCGATGCGGAGATGGCAGCGCGCTTGTGCAAGGCCGACCTGCTCACCGATATGGTCGGCGAGTTCCCCGAGTTGCAAGGCATCATCGGGCGCTACTACGCTTTCTACGACGGCGAGAAATTCGATGTGATGAATGCCATCGAGGCGCATTACCATCCGCGCTTTGCGGGCGATACCTTGCCGCAAGGTGGATTGGCCTGTGCGGTCGCGTTGGCTGACAAGTTGGAAACCATCATCGGTATCTACGGTATCGGCCAAGTGCCCACGGGCGACAAAGACCCGTTCGGTCTGCGTCGTCAGGCATTGGGTATCTTGCGCATCCTTATCGAGACACCGCTCGATCTGAATCTGCCTGCCTTACTCAAGGCCGCTGCGGACAATTTCCCCGCCGGCATGTTGAGCGCCAACGTGGCGGCAGATGTGGAAACATTCATGCTGGACCGCTTGCGCGGCTATCTGCGCGAGCGCGCATTCGATGTGGCACACATCGATGCGGTGTTGGCCGTGTTGAACGGTCGTCTGCATGAGGTATTGCCGCGCTTGCAGGGTGTGCGTACCTTTGCCGCCTTGGAAGTGGCCAAGGATCTGGCTGCGGCAAACAAACGCGTGCAGAACATCATGCGCAAGAACCACGAAGAACTGGGCGATCTCTCGAACACGGCCATCAAGCTCGACTTGCTCAAAGATGATGCGGAGCGTGAATTGCACCAAGCCATCCAAGACATCACGCCGATGGCGCGCGGCTATTTCGAACGCGGTGATTACGCCAACAACCTGAAGACGCTGGTCACGCTGAAGCCCTTCATCGACGATTTTTTCGACAAGGTGATGGTGATGGCGGAAGACAAGGCCTTGCGCTTGAACCGTGCTGTACTGTTGCAGCAACTGGGAAAACTGATGAACCAGTCGGCGGATATCTCGAAGCTCGCAGCATGAAACTCATCATCCTAGATCGCGACGGTGTCATCAATTTCGACTCCGACCAGTTCATCAAGAGTCCGGAAGAGTGGAAGCCCATCCCCGGTAGCTTGGAAGCCATCGCGCGCTTGAACCAAGCCGGTTATCGCGTCGCTGTGGCGACCAACCAGTCCGGCATCGGGCGCGGCTTGTTCGATATGCCGACACTGAACGCCATACACGACAAAATGCACAAGTCGCTGGCGCAGGTCGGCGGACGTATCGATGCCATATTTTTCTGTCCGCATACCAATGACGCGAACTGCGAATGCCGCAAACCCAAGAGTGGCATGATCGAAGAGATCGCCACCCGTTTCGGTGTGAGCTTGAAAGGGGTGCCGGCAGTGGGAGATTCATTGCGTGACTTGGAAGCGGCGGCACGTCTGGGGGCGCAACCCTATCTGGTGCTCACCGGTAAAGGCAGCAAGACTCAAGCCAAGGGCGGACTGCCTGAGGGTACGTTGATCTATCCCGATCTCGCCAGTGTGGTGGCGACACTGCTATGAATCTCATCCGTTCCGTTCTGTTCGCCATCGCACAAATCGTATATACGCTGGGGTATGCGCTGCTGTCGCCGTTTATCTTCCTGTTCAACCAACACACGCGCCATAAACTGCTTTCAGGTTTTGCGCCCGGGATATTGTGGTTGTTGAAAGTCATCTGTGGCATCCGTATGGAAGTGCGCGGGATCGAGAACATACCCAGACAATCATGCGTGGTGTTGAGCAAGCATCAGTCCGCATGGGAGACGCTGTCGTTGCAAACGGTGTTGCCTCCGCATGCGTGGGTGGCCAAGCGTGAATTGCTGTGGATACCGTTCTTCGGTTGGCTACTGGCCTTGTCCGACCCCATTGCGCTGGATCGCAGTAAAGGCAAAGAGTCGATGCGCCAGTTGCTGGAAAAAGGCAAACAAAAGCTGATGGCAGGATTCAGTGTCGTGTTGTTCCCTGAAGGTACGCGCATCCCGTTCGGGCAGCGTGGCAAGTACAAGATCGGCGGAGCCATGCTCGCGTCTCATAGCGGTGTGCCCGTTTTGCCGGTGGCGCATAACGCAGGAAAATTCTGGGGGCGCAACGCTTTCATCAAACGTCCTGGTACCATCATCATGGTCATTGGCGCACCCATCGAAACGGCGGGACTCAAGGCCGACGAGATCAATCGCCTGACCGAGGATTGGATCGAAGGCGAGATGACCAAGCTGAGCTGATGTTCGGTACTTCTCGACAAAGATCATCTCCTCCGATCATCGAGCAGCGCACGACCCGGCTTCTCGATAAACACATCCCCTACACACTTAAGCGCAGCAAGCGACGCAGTATCGGCCTGCGCATCGACGACTGTGGTTTGACCGTGAGTGTTCCATTGCGCGCCTCTGAGAAATGGCTGCAAAGCGTATTGCAGGAAAAAGCGAGTTGGGTGGTGCAGAAACTGGACGGTTGGCAATCGAAGAAGGCGCCGGCGATCGAGTGGTCGGATGGCGCGCGCATCCCTTTCCGCGGCGAAGAGTTCGTGCTGCGACTCACACCCAAGGCACGAGGCGTGATGTCGCGATTGCGGGAAGAAATTCTGCTTGTGCCAGTCGGGCTGGATGCCGATGTGGCGCATATCGAAAAGTCGGTCACGCAGTGGTATCGAATCGAAGCGTTGCGGGTGTTCGAGGAATGCGTGGCGTACTTTGCGCCATTGATGAAGGTCTCTCCCAGCGCCATCAAATTATCTTCAGCACGTACCCAGTGGGGCAGTTGCACTGTGCGTGGCGTAGTGCGCCTGAACTGGCAGTTAGTGAAGATGCCCTTGCATCTGATCGATTACGTGGTGGTGCATGAACTCGCGCATCTGGTCGAGATGAACCACTCGGCGGCATTTTGGCGTGTGGTGGCAAGCGTTTGCCCCGATTACAAGCAGTGCCGTAAGGAGTTGCATGGATATGGAGTTGCTGAATAGTCGATTGCCCTGTGTCGAGTGGCTGCCCATTTGTTAGAAGTGGATGCGCGCACCTTGTTCGGCGAACAGTTCGGTCAATTTGGCGAATAATTCGCTTCCATCACGTTGGCTTATCCAGTCACCATCATGGACTGCATAATGGAAACCACCTGATTTCGCTGCCAGCCATATCTCCTGATTGGGGGCATGGCGGTTGACGATGATCTTGCTTCCGTTGCCGAACTCGATCTCCATCACCACTCCGTTACTGTCGTAGTCGATGTCTTGGTCGCTATCGTCGTTCGCTTGCTCGATACGCCGAAATACAGCATCGGCCGCCACGTTGAAATCATTTTCTGTCATGGTTCATCCTTGGGTTACTTACGACCGATCAGCATCATGCTGTCGTTCTGGCTCACTTGGAAGTTACGCAAAATGTTCGCTCCGAGCAGATTGGTATCCATGTTGGGCATCACGGCGACGGTGATGTTCTGCACGACGAAATTCCCCAACGACATACTAGGCACGAGCGCGATGCAGCCTGCGGCCGTGCCATTGGCGGTTTGGAATTGCACCTCTTTGCAA
>JARCRR010000044.1 GCA_029850565.1 Gallionella sp.
CTCTACAGCAGCAGAAAGAATTCCGCCAAGAGTTCACTTTTGCCCCCGGTCAGGTCTTGAAATAAAACTCCATTTTGACCCCTGCAAGTTCGATGATGTCATGGTCTTTCAACTGGTGCGGTTGCTCACCTACCGACGCACCATTCACCAGAGGAAAACTCCCGCCTTCCACGTGAGTAATAAAGAAACCGTGAGGTCGACGAGCCAGCACCGCAACTTGAACACCGGGCTTACCCAAGGTCGTCAGATTCTTGCTGAGCTCCAATTCCCTGCCAAGGTTTGGGCCATTCAATATCTGAATGACCGCAATATGTTGGCTCGCAGCAGCAGGTGCAGCGACAGGCGCTTCCGGCTTGATATCGACCTTTGCTGCCGTCGCATTAAACTGGGTTGTCGATTCGTGCTTGGCAGCCACCCCGGGATTGCTTTGTGTCTGATTGAAACTTTCTTCAGGTTTAGATGCTGAAGGAGCGGCCTTGACGGGCGCCCTCAGTACCATGGTCTTCTCAAAATCAGCCGAGGGAGCCTGGGTCGGCTGATCGTTCAGATATTTAAGCTTGTATTTGCCGATCTCGATGACGTCATTGTTCTGTAGAAAGTGCTTTTGGGTAGGGGCGCCATTGACGACCGAACCGTTGGTGCTACCCAAATCCTCAAAGAAAGAATCATTCAGAATGGTGATGACTGCCGCATGCTCGCTGCTAACCGCAAGATTATCGATAGCAATATCGTTGTGCGGTTTGCGACCGATCGTGGTGCGCTCTTTGGTCAGCGGATATTCTTTGATCACCACACCATCCATGCTGAGTATCAGTTTTGCCGTCATATCAATTCCCCTAATCGCCTACAACAAAATCAATTCTTGAACCAAGATTTCAGCTTGGCCCACCAGCCACGCTGGGCCGCGTAACTGCCTTTGACCTTAACCAAAATGACAGAGACATTATCGCGTCCGCCATTGTCATTCGCCTGTTCAATCAACTGTGTTGCCGCCAGCGAAAGATTTCCCTGCAACATCTGCAGCGTTGCCCCGATATCTTCATCCTCGACCATGTCGTTCAAACCATCCGAACAAAGCAGATATATATCTCCCACTTGCACATCGTATGTATGCACTTCCGGCACGACATCCGCTTCGATACCGACAGCACGCGTCACCAGATTCTTATTCTTGGATAACTTGGCTAATTCCTTGCTGATGATGCCGCTATCGATCTGCTCTTGCAACAAGGAGTGGTCACGTGTGACGGCCTCGAACACCTCTCCACGCAAACGATACATGCGCGAATCCCCCACATGCGCCACTGCCACACGATCATCATAGAAAATGGCTGTCACGATGGTCGTTCCCATCCCAGAGTACTGGGGCTGACTCTGCGCTGCATTGAAGATGGACAGGTTGGCTTTTTTAACGTTATCGCGCAAAACAGCAACACCGACTTCATCGCCGGAGTCCGCGTCATTTTTCTCGGGATCATCCACCCCTAAACGATGCCGGACTTCACTGGAAATAACAGAAACCGCTATCCCGCTAGCGACTTCGCCTGCGTTATAACCACCCATACCATCTGCCAGCACGACCAAACCGAGTGAGGCATCAAAAGCCACACTATCCTCATTGTGAGAGCGAACCATCCCTGGATTGGTTTGGCTAACTATCTCTAGCGCCTCATTTACGTTCACGTCCTATCCTCGCACTTGATGGTTCACTGCAGACTCGCTGCACATTGACGAATCGCCTCCGCCATTGCAGCCCCACTTTCATATCGATCTTCTATTTTCTTCGCTAACGACTTATTGATGATATTCACCACACACGGCGGCACATCTGGTTTGATCTTCAAGATATCTATATGCGGTTCATTGGCGATCTTGAACATCAGTTGCGCCATTGAATCACCCTCGAAAGGAAGCTTACCACACACCAATTGATAGAGGCTGACCCCCAACGAGAACAAGTCGGAGTGCCCCTCGATCTTGGCTCCCGACAATTGCTCAGGAGACATGAAAGAAGGCGTTCCGAGCACCATGCCCGTTTTCGTCTTACTGGAATCCGTGATGCGCGCGATACCGAAATCGGTCACTTTCACCGTATCACTTTCGATGTCATACATGATGTTGGCAGGTTTGATGTCGCGGTGCACCACATTCAGTCCATGTGCATATCCCAGTGCATCCGCAACGCGCGCGACGATACTCAAAACTTTCGGTAGTGGCAGCAGAGTCTCAGGTTTGGAATAGACCACCAGATCTTTGCCTTTGAGGAACTCCATGGCGATGTAGGCCAGATCATGCTCTTCGCCCGCATCGTACATGGTGACGATATTGGGATGGTTCAGCCGCCCCGCAGTCTCCGCCTCGCGGAAGAATCGAGCTTTCACATCCGCCAACTCATCCGCCTCGAACTCCTGCGACAAAGCCATAGTCTTGATCGCCACGATGCGGCTGATCTTCGGATCCTTACCCAGATAGACCACCCCCATCGCACCCTTGCCTAACTCCTTTTCAATTTCGTAACGACCCAGCATCGGCTTCGCCAATCCAGCCTGGTCCAACTTCATCGTACTGTCATTGCCACGACCAGAAGATCCACCCAGAATGATAGTTTCTGACATCGCTTTGGATTGTGCTGTGCGCGCTTTCAAATCACGGAAGTTCGGATTGTGATCCGCCATGTACTTGAATACCGACTCCGCCTTGTTGAATTGGCGCTTACGCTCAAAATCCAATCCCAAGTTGTACAAAACATCCATCAAGCTATCGTCCAGAGGTACTTTGCGGAACTTGTCGAACGCCATATCCAACTGGCCTTGCCCTTGGAAAGCCAGCCCCAACATGCGATTACTTTCTGCCGACTCCGCATCGGACTTCTCTTTGCCCTTTTCGGTCATCAAGAAGCGCTTGGTGGTCAGCAGCAAATGGCCGACCAATAACAACGCGGCAGGCAACATCAATTGCAGCCACATCGCTTGCGTTGTCATCAGTATGAAATGGATGGCGAGTAGCGCGACAAATAAACCGCCTGTTATGACCGCGCCCAGCCCCGCGCTCAAACGAGGCATCAACAAGATGAGATACAAGGAAACAAGCAAGAACACCGACATTTCAGCCCAATATCCCCAACTTGGAACAATGAAAAAATCCTGTTTCAGTATGCTTGAGACAGAATGTGCCAAAGTCAGCACAGGAGGCGTCGTTGCAGAGATGGGAGTGACTTGAACTGCGCCGACACCTGCGGCGGTTGCGCCGATCAACACGATCTTGTCGCGATATTTCTCGGCCGGAATTTTGCCGGTCAGCACATCGTAGAACGAGTCGACCTGGAATGCGGGTTTTCCATCGCGATCCGCGTAGAAGTACGTATGCATTCTTAACGCCGAATCGGTGGCGATACTCAGATTGCCCAACCTGACTCCCTCTCCCAAGGACACGTGAATGTCTTTCGGCTCAAGGTTCAAACTCTTCGCCGCAATCATTAACGACAGTGAAGGATAGTACTGGTCGTAATATCCCACCACCATTGGCTCGGTGCGCACACCGCCATCCACATCAGGCGTGGAGTTCAAGTGACCGATGGCCACTGCAGGCTGGCCCAATGCCGGGATCGGAACCAACGCGGCAATCGCAGGGACTGGGGAAGGTGAATCCACACTACCCTGCACATTCACCAAGTTGTTCTTCAGCACATAATCCGGCAAAGGCGCATCTGGTTTTCCTTGCGGCTCACCTAGCTCGAAATACAAACCGAGCAAGACGTTATTGACCTTGGTCATGCTTTCGGCGAGCTTTTGGTCATTATCCAAATGCAACAATGCATCCTGCAATAACGCTTGGAGCTCCTGCCATTCAGCGGGATTACTGGTTTTGAGTGGGGTTCTTTCGAGAATGCCTGCGATATTCAGAATGTAGTCCAAACCCGCATCGACTTGGGGCTCAAAGAAGAATGCCGTATGTCCGATCACTTTGGCATTTCCGCTTGCGAGTATATCCAGCATCTTACCCTGTATCTCGCGCGGCCAAGGCCAGCGACCCAGATTGGCGATGCTCTCATCATCGATAGCAATGACGGCGATCTTGTCACTCGCCACGCGAGATGATGCCAACACGCCCCAGTCATAAGCTTTACGCTCAAGGCTTTGGATGACATCGGTACTAGCGCTGAACAAGAACAGCAAGGCTACCAAGACTCCGGTGAACCAATCTGCTTTAAAAAAAGATACTTTTTTCATAGTTGCCCTGCCCGTTTATGCATATTCCCCTGAGCTTTCTGGGCAGATACTAAAACAATTTTGAATTCCAAACCATACCTGATTGATTTATCAGTAATTTGGCGCCTGCTCAGCGGGCAATGGTAACTGGAAACTTGGATAGCTGCGCAACCTTGCTGGTGACTGAACCCAGCAGGAGCTTAGCGAGACTTTCTTCACCTTGCGCACCAATGATGATCTGGTCGACCTTTTGTTCTTCCGCATACTGCACGATGGCCTCAGCCGGGCGTCCGATACTGACGTGGTATTGATATGCCAGTTTGGCCCCATCCAGAACAGCACGCGCTTTTTCCAACGCAGCCATCCCTTGCTCACGGTAATAATCATTGATCGTATCTTGGTTGATGAACAACTTGACGTTGCCGGCCGCCACGCTCCACTGCACATTCAGCAAAAGCAACTGGGGCTGCTGCTTCAATTGAGCAGATAACTCAGCGGCGTACCGCACCGCACACAACCCATTCTCAGAACCGTCTACCGGGATCAATATCTTCATCGCATCTTCCTTTGTCAATCTACCTTCACACTCTCATCAACCAGATCGATGGCTTTTGCGCTATCCAACTTGCGCATCGCCAACCATTTACCGATTACCAGTACCAGTAACGCACACGCACCGGGAATCAGCCAGTGCAGCAAATGCTGAGCCTCAACCAATGGTTTCAGCAAAGCCTCGCTGACCAACATCTCTCCGGCCACATAGCCCAACAAGGCACCGCCAACAAAGATGATGACGGGGAAGCGATCGATCAGTTTAAGCACCAGTTGGCTACTCCAAGCGATAAGCGGGATGCTGATGAGCAGGCCGAACACCAGCAGAGCGACATTACCTTTTGCGGCAGCAGCAACACCCAGCACGTTATCCAAACTCATCACGAAATCGGCGATGATGATGGTCTTCACTGCCCCTAAAAGCTGTGTCTCAGCCTTGATGTTGCCTTCGCCGTGCCCTTCGTCTTCCGGCAGGATCAGCTTGACACCGATCCAGATCAGCAGGAACGCACCCACCAACTTCAGATAAGGCAATGACAGCAAACTGACCGCAAAGAAAGTAAGCACAATACGCAAACCGATCGCACCACCCACGCCATACATGATGCCCTTGCGACGTTGCGCCTCTGGCAAGTTGCGGCATGCCAACGCGATCACCACCGCGTTGTCGCCCGACAACAGCAAGTCGATCATGATGATCTTGAATACATCCACCCAGAACTGCGGTGCTGAGAACATTTCCAACATCAACTTACCCCTTCAATATCTTTTGCATGGTGCGCCCCATCTCGGCCGGATTGCGCGTGATATGAATGCCACTTTCCTCCATCACCGCCAGCTTCTCGTTCGCGCCACCTTGACCACCGGAGATGATGGCACCCGCATGACCCATGCGCTTTCCCGGTGGTGCCGTGACGCCCGCGATGAAACCCACCACCGGCTTATTCATATTTGATTTGATCCAGCGCGCGCATTCTTCCTCATCGCTACCGCCGATCTCTCCCACCATGATGACCGCATCCGTCTCGGGATCGTCATTGAACATGCGCATCACATCGATGTGCTTGAGACCATTGATGGGATCACCACCGATACCGACACAGGAAGATTGCCCCATGCCCAATACAGTCAATTGACCAACGGCCTCATAGGTCAAGGTACCGGAACGCGACACCACACCGATGCGCCCCTTCTTATGGATATGCCCCGGCATGATGCCAATCTTGATCTCGTCCGGTGTGATGAGACCGGGACAGTTCGGCCCGATGAGGATGGTCTTCTTGCCTTTCATCTTGTAGCGCGTCTTCACCATGTCATGCACGGGAATGCCTTCGGTGATGCAGATAACCAAGTCGAGCTCGGCTTCCACCGCTTCGTCGATAGCGGCCGCCGCGCCAGAAGGTGGAACATAGATCACCGACACCGTTGCGCCCGTGGCTTTCTTCGCATCCAGCACGCTGGCATAAACCGGAATACCCTCGAAATCTTCTCCCGCTTTTTTCGGATTCACGCCCGCTACGAAACAGTTCGCACCGTTCGCATAGCTCTTGCAGTGAAAGGTGTGGAACTGACCGACTTTGCCGGTCATCCCTTGAGTGATGACCTTGGTATCTTTATTGATGAGGATGGACATGATGTTTAACCTTTCGCAGCCGCGACGACCTTCTGTGCCGCATCTGCCATATCGTTACCGGAGATGATGGGCAAACCGGACTCTGCCAATATCTTCTTGCCCAGATCCACGTTCGTCCCTTCGAGACGCACCACCAACGGCACCTTGAGGCTCACCTCGCGCGCTGCCGCCACCACACCTTCGGCAATCACATCGCACTTCATGATGCCACCGAAAATGTTGACGAGAATGGCTTTCAGGTTTGGGTTCTTCAACATCAACTTGAACGCCTCGGTGACCTTCTCTTTGTTCGCACCGCCCCCCACATCGAGAAAGTTGGCTGGACTGCCGCCGTATAATTTAATGATATCCATGGTCGCCATCGCCAAACCCGCACCATTCACCAGACAGCCGATGTTTCCGTCCAACTGGATGTAAGCAAGGTCGAATTTAGACGCCTCGATCTCCGCCGGATCCTCCTCATCGAGGTCGCGCATCGCCACGATCTCGGGATGCCGATATAGCGCATTGGAATCAAAATTGAATTTGGCATCGAGTGCGATGGCACGATTATCCGCCGTGATGACCAATGGATTGATCTCCGCCAGCATCGCATCCTTTTCTACAAAGGCACGATAGAGGCCTTGAAGAATTTGCACCGCTTCAGCATTCGCTGCATCGGGGATGCCGATATCTCGCGCCACACGCGCTGCCTCTGCCGCATCCAATCCGGCCATCGGGTCGATGCGTACCGTATGTATCTTTTCGGGATTGTGTTTGGCGACTTCTTCGATCTCCATACCGCCTTCGCTGGAAGCCAGCAAAGCCACGCGCTGCGAGACGCGATCCACCACCATGCCGACGTAAAGCTCCTTGGCGATCTGCGCTCCCTCTTCGATGAGCAAGCGGCGCACCACTTGTCCTTCAGGACCGGTCTGATGCGTGACAAGATGCATGCCGAGTATCTGACCGGCGTATTTGCGCACCTCATCCAGAGATTTCGCCACCTTCACGCCGCCGCCCTTGCCGCGACCGCCCGCATGAATCTGCGCCTTCACCACCCACACATTACCGCCCAATCCATGTGCTGCAGCAACGGCATCATTGACACTGAAACACGCGGCACCGCGAGGTGTCGGCACGCCGAACTCGCGCAGGATCTCTTTACCTTGGTACTCGTGGATCTTCATGATTTACTCCCGAACCGGATGGGCGGAATTTACCAGACTGCCAATGAAACCGCCTTACCTAAATGCAACGGGGTCATCGGAAGTTGTCCGACGACCCCGTTCAACTTGATCGAATGCCTGATTTAGAAATCCCAGCGCAATCCCGCTGAACCAAATATGCGCGACATCTTGTTGGTGACCTGCGCCCCATCATTCTTGGTGCTGTCATAACCGAAATCCGCATCGAAGGTCAGAGTGTCGCGGATGCGGTAGGCACCGCGCACCATCGGTGACCAGCGGGTCGTCACCCCGCCCAACTGGTCTGTCTGGCGGTAAATCTGCAACGAGGTGTCCATAGCCCAACCGCTCCGATATTGGGTGTGGTTGGCCAGGTAGATCGAATTGCCGTTCACGTTGCCGCTGGTGCTCACCGTCGTACTGACAGACCAGATATCGTTTTCCATATAGAGACTGCTACCCACGATGTTCGCAGTCACACTCTTTTCCAAGCCACGACTGGGAACGGCTGCAAGATATCCCTGTAGCGTATTGGCCACACCACTGGCTGACAACCCGGAAGTATTGGATAAACGCACGTCCCCCCCTACTTGCCACTTTTGCTTGAAGGGGATGCTCACACCGACCTGCCCCATGTCGGCAGTCGTGGTTCGAGCCGATGCCAAGTCGCGCAGCGTGCTGGCAGACATCGAGTTCAGCAAGGTACTGATAGAAGAAGTCGCCGCCCCATACAGCGCGTTGCGAGTACTCAACGGTTTGCTATGGTTCAACAGAAAATTCAGGTTGACACCATAAACCGCCGTCGAACCCGTCAATTGAGCCAACGTCATGTCTTTGAACACCGTATCGAAATCCACCTGCGCATAGGCAGATTGATTGCCCTCGTAATAACGCCACTCGGCACCCAGCGCACGACGATCCAATACTCCGTCAACACTTTGATTCAGCGCGTAAAACGAATATGGACCTATGTCATATCCCGCCCCGAAGAACATCGGCTGCGCACCTTGAGAATAGTCGGCCATCACACCGACCACCCCATTTACTTTCATATCCTGCGCATCTCCATAAGTACCATAGACACCGTCGAAGCGACCCATCACACCGCCCCCCATCGCGGACTGCCGTCCGACCCGCAACATGTAATCCTGTGTACGGCTCTTGATCTCGCCGTAGGCGGAACTCACACGATTCAGGCTGGGCTTATTCGATAAAAAGTTCTGGGTATTCGACGCACGGAATACGACACGACCATCATACTCATCACTCATATATCGTCCCGACACATCCTCATTTGTGATGAGCATGGACTGGTCAGTCATCTTCGTGGTGATCGTTTCGGGAACGCTGTTGAAGACCTGTGTTGACTCGTTGGTGCTATTGCCAAAGTAGTAGCGTGAAGAGATGCCGCCGAAAGTCATCCATCGTGCAGCTTTCTTCTTTTCTTCTGTCGCGGTCACAACCTGTGCACCGCCTTGACCGAACAAGCCAGCCAATCTTTGCATCACGCGATTTGCACTTTCCCCATCCTGATACAGACGCAGGTAAAGATCATATTCTGTCTTCGCTTTATCGATTTGCCCTGCACGTTCACGCGCGACCCCCACCCACTCCTGTCCGTCTTGCGAATAATCGTTGGGCGGTAACAACAACAGCTTATTGAATGCTTCAACAGCAGCCTCATGATTCTTCGCTGACAGCGCATCGCGCCCTTGGACCATCAGCGCCCTAGCCAGCTTGTTGTTTTCCGCCAACGCCGCCTCTTCGCCCGTCAAAGCAACCGCAGGGGCGGCAGGCTCTGGCTTAATCACGGGCAGTGCGGGCAATGCAACCGGTGCTACTGTCTGTCTGTTTGGACGAATCGTGATGCGTATCGAACGGTTGTCCTTGCCGGGTGCGACACTGAATTCCGCCTCGCGCGCGAATTCGATCACCAGTTTTGGTTGGGTTTTCTGGTCGCGCGTAGTCACGGTAAAACTGGGAATGAGGCCCGAGGGCGGCGAGCTGCGCGTTTCGTTATCGACCCACACTTCCTCATTGTTCGCACCTTGAACACGGTCGTAAAAAACTTCCAGCGTATTTCCGCTCTTCTCGGGGAAATGCCGCAAGTACTGCACGGGCGATGTCATACGGATAGTCGCAACGATGCCTTCGCTCTGATATTCCAGACTCACATCGTCCAGTGGCTGTGCTGCTGCATTTCCGCAAACAGCACACATCGCCAGCACGCCACATAAGGACGGCAATTTCCTGATAATTGATGCGAGTCTCATCACACTGCTCCTAAAATTTGGATTCTTTCCTGCGCGCTCTTTCCGGTCTGGCACGCTGTTGCGCTGCTCAAACAAACGGGCTGCACCTAGCGACACAGCCCGCTACGCCACTCAATCCCACTTGGTATAGCTTGCTCCCTTGCTTCCAACGGGACGATGGCAACTACTGGCGGAACAGTCGGCCGCACTAGGATTTTTACTACTCTCGTGGAAATTTGGCCACCTTGCTGTTTCCTGCCCGTTGCCAGGATAAGCAGTGTTGCTTCCATGGCAAGTGAAGCAGGACATTCCGCTCAGATAAGTCGTATGCAGTGTTGTGCCACGTTGGGTTGTGGCCCAAGAATTAGTGCCATGGCAAGTGCTACATTCTGGTGTCCCATTGTACGGAATATGGCTGGTCGATTTACCACGGATGCCGAACGCGGCATAGGTTCCGCTGTGACAGGTCGCGCAAGCAGTCGCACCGATGTGGTCGAATTTACCAGTCCATGCCCCAAAGCTCTTATGGCATGCATTGCAACTCAAGGTCTGCACGGGCACTGCGGTGTGAATGGTCGCAGTTGGCTTGCGCACGCCGGCGTAACCGCCTGTTCCGTTAAGATTACCGTGACAAGTATTACAGGTGATAGGCGCGTTCGCATGGTTGTAGTAATGCGAATAGAAGTTCAAGTAGCTGGTATGACAAGACTTACAACTGCCAACAAAGTTAACTGGTGGCATGCTCAAAGTCAGGTGACCTGCCGACATGCCCACAGCGGTGGCACCGTTATGACAAACCGAACAATCCGATACCGCATCGGTATGATTCCAACTTGCCGGATTCCACGCGGAAGTGCGGTGGCACTTATCGCAGGAATCCGCAGCCTTCCTAGGATTAGCGCTATGGCTGGCTGGCTTTCCTGCAACGATACGACCGTTATGGCAAGTCGCACATTGTCCAGGCTTCGCCGTACCGTGATTGAAACGCGCCCCCAACCAGGTGGCCGTGTTGAAGTGACAGCTCTCGCAAGGTGCATCGGTCACAATGTGGGCATTCGATTTCGGTGTGGCGACGATGCGCTTTCCTGTTGCATGGCAACCGTCACAATTGCGTGGTGTACCTTTGAAAACACCACCCACGTGACAGGTCTCGCAAGCTGCCGCGGCGTGACCGCCGGAAAGCGGGAAGCCGGTGGTCATGTGGTTGAAGTCGCGCCCTCCGAGCTGAGTTTCAGCTACCGCCTGCAGCGAGAACACCATTAGAGCCACGGCAAGCAAACTACCCATTAC
>JARCRR010000045.1 GCA_029850565.1 Gallionella sp.
TGGCTACAAAAAGAGATACATCTGCAAGCGAAGACACGCGGCTTCCATCTGGTCACCGACGAGGTGTTGCGCGAGCTGCCCGAGCTGCGCGATTTCAAGATCGGCATGATGAACGTGCTCATCCTGCACACCTCGGCATCGCTCACGCTGAACGAGAACGCCGACCCGACGGTGCGGCAGGATTTCGAGAGTTACTTCAACCGCGCCGTGCCGGAAGACGAGCCTTACTACCGGCATCAGGACGAGGGTTCGGACGATCTGCCCGCGCACATCAAATCCAGCCTGCTCGGCGCCAGCCTGAACATCCCCGTCAGCAATGGTCAGCCGAGGTTGGGTACTTGGCAGGGCATCTATTTGTGTGAACACCGCAACAACGGCGGCAGTCGGCGCATCGTGGTGACGGTGCAGGGAGAATGAGATGAGCGATGAAGTGAAGACGCTGCATCTGGTGATGCATGGCCGCGTGCAGGGCGTGTGGTATCGCGATTCGATGCGCCGCGAGGCCGAGGCGCTGGGTGTGAGCGGCTGGGTGCACAACCGCAGCGACGGTACGGTGGAGGCGATGGTACAGGGTGATGGCGATGCAGTGGACGCCTTGGTACGCTGGGCGCATCGCGGGCCGCAACTGGCGCAGGTGGAACGCGTGGCGGTGGAGTTGGGCAGCGGCAGCTTTGCGGGTTTCGAGGTGCGGCGCTAGCGGGTGTAGCCGATCAGTTTCAATTCTTCGAATATTTTCTCGGCGAGAAGCGTATGACCTGCTGCATTCGGGTGCAGTTGGTCGACTTTCAGTTGCGGATCAGAGAGGACATCGGCCATCGCATCTTCGATCAAGGGAATCTGCTGCTCTTCGGCTACTTTTTCATAGAACTCGGCTGCCGATAGGTTCTGAAATACTGCGCCTGCGATACTCGGCTGCGGTGTCGCCAGCAGTACCGGTTTTGCTCCATGTGCCCTAACCAAATCGATCATCTTGTTCAAATTGGCGACTGTCTCTGTCTGCGGGAGACGGCGCAGCATGTCGTTGCCGCCCAAGGCGATGAACACCAGCACTGGTTTGTGTTCCTCCAGCAGTGAGGGCAGGCGCACCAATGCATCGCTACTGGTATTGCCGCTGATGCCGCCGTTGGTCACCGTCCATCCTGTCTTGCTTGCCAACAGTGTCGGCCACGCTTCCTCGGGTGATACGCCTGTGCCGGCGGTGAGGCTGTCACCCAATGCCAGAACTTGACTGCCGGAAGGAAGGGCTTCTTCTTTGGGCTCATTACCGCAAGCAGCGAGCAGGGCAAGGACGGCAACAAGCAGGCATGAGCGCCGCAGTGAAACAGCATCGAAGCGTATGGGAGGGCGGAAGGACATCACGTTTGCGCACCTGATGAGAGAGACACCTTATTGCGATTGCTGTTCTATCTTCTTCTGTTGTTCTTCGTTCGATTTTTGCAGAGTATCGTCAACGGTCTTTGCTTTGTCGAGCGCTTCTCGCTGCTCACTGAACAGTTTGGGGGGAGGTGTCTCATCTTTCTTCTCGCCGCATGCCGTGAGAAGAAGTAGTGAACACAAAGTGGCGGTGCAGTACGTGCGGAAGTTCATGGTGCGCTCCTTGGAGTGAACTGGATGTGACCGGAACATCTGGACGTGGCCTCAAGGTCGGTGATTTCTATCAATGTGTCGCAGTCCATTTTGCTTTTTCATTAGCCATCTTATGGCGTGCTGCCTCTAACGTCTGCTGGTCGCGCGCACCCGTTGCGAACTTGGCTGCATTCGAGAACTGTACATCTGCGCATGAAAAATCCTGCGCAAGGGTACAGGCTTCGGCTTTATCGAGCGCCACCAGAAAATCCTGCTGATCGAGTTGGTCGATTTTACGTGCCATTTCGAGCAAGTCCTCCTTACCCGCTTGTGCGGGCAAGGAGATAATCAGAATGACCAGAGCAATCGTAAGTGTGGTCGCAAGGGGCGGTTTGCCGTTCATGAATTAGATGTTCGAGACGTTGATAAGGAGAGGGGCGCCGATTAGTCTTTCAGTAAGCCCCGTTTTTTCAGCGTATCAATTGATGGCATATGTCCTTTGTCGGCTGCTTTGCGATACCAGGCAACCGCTTGTGCATCGCTGTGCGCAACGCCCTTACCGTTGGCATATTGCCAACCGAGATTGAACATCGCTTGTACATTACCGGCGTCGGCTGCTTTGCGATACCAGGCAACCGCCTGCTCATCACTTTGAGCGACGCCTTTGCCTTTTACATAGCGGTAACCAAGATTGAGCATCGCCTGCGGGTTGCCGGCATCGGCGGCCTTGAGATACCAGACAACCGCTTGCTCATCACTGCGTGCGACACCTTTGCCGTTTGCGTATTGCCAGCCGAGATTGAACATCGCTTGCGCGTTACCAGCCTCAGCAGCCTTGCGATACCAGACAATTGCCTGTTCATCACTTTGCGTAACGCCTTTGCCATTGTCATAGAGGTAGCCGAGATTGAACATCGCCTGCGCGTTGCCGGCCTCGGCAGCCTTGCGATACCAAACCACCGCTTGCTCCGCACTGTGCGCCACACCTTTGCCATTCGCATATTGCCAGCCGAGATTGAACACCGCCTGTGCGTTGCCTGCTTCGGCAGCCTTGCGATACCAGGCAACCGCTTGTTCATCATCTTGCGCAACACCTTTGCCGCTGTCGTAACGGTTGCCAAGATTGAGCATTGCCGTAGCGTCTCCCGCCTCGGCCGATTGACGCAATTGTTGTAGAGCGACTTCCTCTTTGCGTCTGGCTTCCGCCAAGGCGAGCGCGGCACGTTGCAGAGCCGCAGTATTCAATTGCGGGGCAGAGAGTTTTACCACCACCTTCTTGATGGTTCCGTCACCCATGCGTACATCCTGCTCGAAGATACGCTCTTGCATTGAGTCTATGGTTTTCACGACCCGCAACTTGTAGGCACCCTCCGAGATCAGGATGTCTACCGGGCATTCGCCTTTGAACCTGCCATTGATGAATACATCCGCTCCCGTGTCGTCGTCATCGCACGCAATGCGCAACAACGAGCCGGCAGCGCTCGCATCAAGCGCCGGAATGAGGAAAGCAATCAGCAAGATGATCCGATAGATCATTTTCAAAGGCGATTCCTTATGAAGACTCAAAAAAAGATGTCTACCATCAACGGCATGATGCAGCCGAATGTCGAGGCAGGCATTACTTTATCGGTTTGTGCCGAGAGTACAAGGACTTAATTCGATCGGTCAAGAATGGCCGTTCGACCGGATATGCATGATGCGACCCGGAAGGAAATCTAGATGCGCCCGTTGTCCTGATCGTGTCCATGCTTCTTGTAGAGCAGGCTCATGATGCCTGCCATCAGTGTGCCGAACACGAAGATGATGGCGTTGACGGAGAAGTCGAGTTTGTCCATCAGCGCGTACAGGCCGAGCATGAGGAAGATACTGATGTTCTCGTTGAAGTTCTGCACGGCGATGGAACGGCCCGCGCCCATCAGCAGGTGGCCGCGATGTTGCAGCAGGGCGTTCATGGGGACGACGAAGTAACCCGCCATCATGCCGATGCCGATGAGTAGCAGGATGGCGAGCAGCGGGCTGGATACGAGGATCATCGCCAACACCAACACGCCCATGCCGATGCCGACGGGGATGACGTTCACCGCGTGTTCCAGTTTGACGAAACGTGCGGCGAGTACCGAGCCGATGGCGATGCCGACCGCGACCCAAGCGGTGAGCTTGGCGGCCTCACCGATACTGTAGTGCAAGGCCACGGCGGCCCATGCCAGCACGATCAAGCGCAAGGTCGCGCCAGCGCCCCAGAACAGTGTGGTCACAGCCAACGAGACTTGACCGAGCGGATCTTTCCACAACAATCTGAAGCAGTGTGCGAAGTCTTTGATGAGGAAGATTGGGTTGCGGCTGAGCGGTTTGTGTTCGATCGCCACTTGCGGGATGTAGAGATTGAACATCGCTGCGATCAGGTAGATGAAGAAGATGACGAAGATGGCCAGTTCGGCTGGCGAGACGAATGACGGCACGTTCAGGCTCTGCATGATGGCGTGCGAGATGCTCGGGGTGATGAGCAAGCCGCCGACCACTGCGCCCATGATGATGGCGGCAACGGTCAGACCTTCCATCCAACTGTTCGCCCACACCAGTCTATCCGGCGGCAGGTATTCGGTGAGGATGCCGTATTTCGCGGGCGAATAAGCCGCCGCGCCGAACCCGGCCAAGGCATACGCAAGCAATGGGTTCACGCCGGCCAACATGGCGAGGCAGCCGGCCATCTTGATTGCATTGCTGAGGAACATCACGCGTCCCTTGGGCAGCGAGTCGGCAAAAGCGCCCACGAAGGGCGCAAGTAGAATGAAAGAGATGATGAAAGCTTGTTGCAGAACGGGTGTCTGCCAACTGGGGGCGTGTACTTGCTTGAGCAGCGCGATAGCGGCGAACAAAAGCGCGTTGTCGGCGAGCGCGGAAAAGAACTGCGCTGCAAGGATGATGTAGAAGCCGCGTTTCACGTTTTAGAATTATGGTGAGGGTGGCGTTTTATAACATGAAATATCAGGCAGGTTTTAGAATTTCTAGCCATCTCCAATGCTTTTTCAAAACGCGCCAGAGCTAAGCCCTGCTATCATTCGCGGCACTTTAAAACAGGCGAATACCGAACATATGCACCGCCCGATCCAAGCCCGCATCGACCTCTCCGCGCTGAAGAACAATCTGCGCGTGGTGCAACGTGCCACTTCATCGCGCGTGATGGCGGTCATCAAGGCGAATGCCTATGGGCACGGTTTGATGCGTGTGGCGGAAGCTTTGCGCAATGCTGAAGGCTTCGCCTTGCTGAATGTGCAGGATGCCATCGCCCTGCGCGACGCCGAGTTCCGTCAGACCATCCTGTTGTTGGAAGGCTTCTTTTCTCCCGAGGAATTGCCGCTCTTCGCCGAATACGAACTGACCACAGTCATCCATAACCATCAGCAGTTGGCGTGGCTGGATGCCTACCCGCGCAAGAACGGCCTGTCGGTTTGGCTCAAGATCAATTCGGGGATGAACCGTCTCGGCTTCATGCCTGCCGAGGTGCCTGCCGTGATGGAGCGCTTGAAGGCGCACCGTGCGGTGCGCGAGGTCACCCTGATGACGCATTTCGCGCAAGCGGATGAAGCGGCGGGCGTCGCAAAGCAACTCGAAGTATTCAACCAGATCGCGGCGTCCTACCACGCGCCCCGTTCGCTGGCGAACTCTGCCGCCATCCTGCGTCATCCAAAGGCGCATGGCGACTGGGTGCGCCCCGGCATCATGCTCTACGGTAGTTCGCCCTTTTCCGATGTCACTGCTAAAGAACTCGGCTTGCAGCCTGTGATGAATCTCGGCAGCGAACTCATTTCCGTGCGCGAACTGCGTGCGGGCGATACGGTTGGCTACGGTGCGAGCTTCCGTGCAGAGCACTCGATGCGAATCGGCACGGTAGCATGTGGTTATGCCGATGGTTATCCGCGCCATGCACCGACTGGCACACCTATCCTCGTGAATGGGCAACGCACGCGTACCCTAGGTCGTGTGTCGATGGATATGCTGGCTGTCGATCTGAGTGATGTGGCCGATGCAAAGGTCGGCAGTCGCGTGGTGTTGTGGGGCGAAGGGATGCCGGTGGATGAGGTGGCCCATGCGGCCGGAACCATCAGTTACGAATTGCTGTGTGCATTGGCACAGCGCGTGCCGGTATCAGTCTGACCGTTTCTGGTTCAACGATTCCGCGACTTGTAGCAACGTCTCGGTCGAGAGGTCGGACAGTTCGAGTCGTTCCGCAACGTCCAGCTTTTCGTAATGTTTGCCCAGCGCGCGCAGATAGCTTGGGTCGTAATGCAATTCCAGCAACTCTTCCACCAGCGTGTCGAATCGTGCGGCGCGTATCAGCGAGTGCCAATGTTCCAGTCGTGCATGTCCGTGGAACGGGAGCAGCACATTCAGTTTATGGATGAGCGTCTCCGGTTGGTCGAGGAAGTGGTGATAGTCTTCCTGCAGCAGCTTCACGCGCGCTTCGAGTGTGGCTTCCAGAAGCAGGCATTCGCTCTGATGCATCATGGCGAACAGCGCGGAGGGCAGTGCGATGCGCCCGATCTTGTTGCTCTCGGCCTCCACATAGACAGGGCGTGCGGCATCGAAACTCTGTAGCTTCTGCACCAGCAGCGTGTCGAACCATTTCTGCGAGGGTTGCGCTTGCAGTGGTAGACCGCCCAATACGGAACCGCGATGTTGCGCCAGCCCCTCAAGGTCGAGCACTTGGGCATCGTTCGCGGCGAGCGCATCCAGCAGTCTGCTCTTTCCCGAACCCGTGGCACCACAGATGACGCGGAAGTTAAACGTGGCGGGCAGGGCTTCCAGTCTATCCAACACCTCGCGGCGATACACCTTGTAGCCGCCTTCCAGTTTGTGTGCCGCCCAACCTACCTGCGCAAGGATGATGCTCATCGCCCCGCTGCGTTGCCCGCCGCGCCAGCAGTAGATCAGCGGCTTCCAGGATTTCGGCTTGTCGTGGAATCGTGTCTCTATATGGTGCGCGATGTTCTTTGCCACCAATACCGCGCCGACCTTGCGTGCTTCGAATGGTGATATTTGTTTGTACAAAGTACCCACGGTGATGCGCTCTTCGTTCGACAACACCGGGCAGTTGATCGCGCCGGGGATGTGGTCGTCGGCGAACTCGGCGGGTGTACGCACGTCGATGATTTCGTCAAAGTCGGAAAGCTGTGATAGGTTCGCGGTTCTAAACAACATACGCAGTGGAGTGAAGATGTCCGAAGTGAAATTGACCAGATTGTCGCACGGTGGCGGATGCGGCTGCAAAATAGCACCTGCCTTGCTGCACGAGATATTGGGCGAAGTTAAACATAAATTGCCGTTCCCCGATCTGATGGTGGGCACCGAGACCAGCGACGATGCCGCCGTGTACCGTCTGAACGATGAACAGGCCATCATCGCCACCACTGATTTCTTCATGCCCATCGTGGATGACCCGTTCGATTTCGGGCGCATCGCGGCGACCAACGCCATCTCCGACATCTACGCCATGGGCGGCACTCCCATCATGGCACTGGCCCTCGTCGGCATGCCTATCGATAAACTTTCGCCGGAAACCATCCGTCTCATCTTGCAAGGCGGTGAAGCCGTTTGCCGCGATGCGGGTATCCCTATCGCGGGTGGACATTCCATCGATTCGCAAGAACCGATCTACGGCTTGGTCGCATTGGGGTTGGTGCATCCTGCGCGTGTGAAAAAGAACAGCGCGGCCCAAGCGGGTGATGTGCTCATCCTCGGCAAAGGTCTTGGAGTCGGCGTGTTGGCGGCAGCGCTGAAGAAAGAGATATTGTCTGATGCGGGTTACAAACAACTCATCGCGACCACGACGAAATTGAATAAAGTCGGCAGCGCACTGGCCAACATCGAGGGTGTACATGCGCTGACCGATGTCACGGGCTTCGGTTTGCTGGGGCATCTGTTAGAGGTATGTCGCGGTTCGGATCTGACAGCGGAAGTGACGTTCGAGCAGGTGCCCGTGCTGTCCGAAGCGTTACCACTGGCACAACAGGGCATAGGCCCGGGTGCAATCGCGCGCAATCTGGCGAGCTACGGACACGAAGTGGATTTCGCTCCACACCTGCATGAGTGGCAACAACGCTTACTCGCCGATGCGCAGACCAGCGGTGGTTTGCTGGTCGCCGTTGCGCAGGAGAAGGCCGATGAAGTGTTGACGCACTTCCGCGATGCCGGATTCGCTCAGGCGGCAGTCATCGGAAAGATGAAACAGGGCACACCGCGCGTAGTCGTCTCATAAGTCATATCAAAGCAACAATTCCGCTCGCCCAAGAGGAACTCCCGTCTTGGGCGTGTTTCTTCGTGCCGCTCGGCACAAAGCTCAACTAAATCGCTCAAGCTTATTGAATACGTTGAATTAAATCAGCGCATCGCGTCTTGTTTATGGAAAGTTAGAACATTAGAATATTCTTAATTATTGAAGGGTTACCGTAGCATCAGGTCGGTTATCCAGAGATCGGTTTCAGGTCTATCGGAGGTAAGTGAAATGTTAAAGATCATCGGTGGTTTTGTTGCGGGGCTGGTTCTGGTCGGAGTGCTTGCTTATACCTACGCGGGTAGTCTCATGTTCAGAGAGATCGAAAGTCCGTTCGGGGTCGAGGAGACCGTCGCGCGCATCCAGCAGAATATCCAGAACACAGGCAACGGTTGGGCGCTGTCCGGTCTGCGTAATCCGGGCAAGGCGGTGCAGAACGACGGCGGCAATGTGTTGCCGGTGATGATGGTGGAAGCGTGCAGCACCAAGTATTCAGCGCCCATCCTCAAAGACGATTCGGTGCGCTTCCTTTCCATCCTGATGCCGTGCAAAGTCTCCGTGTACAAGAAGAACGACGGCAAGACCTACATCGGCATGATGAACGCAGGGCTGATGGGCAAGATGTTCGGCCCGATGGTGGGTGAAGTGATGGGGCATGTCGCCGAAGACCAGGCCAAGTTCGTCCAGTTCGACCCAAGCAAACCCGCCCCCGAGATGATCAAGGGCACACCGGGTGCCGCGACTGGCGGTGCGGGCGGTGCAGCAGCAGGCGGCTGCTAAGCGGAATCTTCGTTCCGTTACTTTCCTGAATCATTCAAGGGGACATCATGTCAGCAAGACCCAAAATCATACTGTCGGCCTCAGCCATCGCGGCCATGCTGACAGCGCTGGCCGCGTTCGCGATGCCGGCGAAACCCGAGGCGACACCTGCACCACAGGCGGTCGCGCCCGTATCGAAAGCAGGTGCATCCACTGCCGACCACAGCAAGTTCAAAGAACTACAGAAGAACTTCAAGACCGGACCGGAAGTGACGCAGGCTTGTCTGCTCTGCCACACCGAGGCGGCCAAGCAGGTGCAGCACACCAAGCATTGGACATGGGAGTCGACCGATCCCAAGAC
>JARCRR010000046.1 GCA_029850565.1 Gallionella sp.
ATCATCAGCTGGCTGATGTTACGCGCCGCTACAAATGTGATTAGCGATGTAACAGCTCAGAGTTCCGTGCCGAGTAAACATTTAGTCTGGCAAGGCACAATTCAAGGTTTGCTCAGTGTCGTATCCGATCCTAAATCACAAGCTTCTCTAGAACGGCTTGCCGAAAAATTGCGTTATGCGGCCAGCGATGTGCCCGGCGGAACGCCGCATGACAGCTCAATCGACGACGCAGTGCAGGGTATCAGCGATCAACTCAATGCAGATAGTGCCGCAGATGTGCAAGGCCAAATTTCAAAAATCGAAATGCTGATGGCGCAACGTGATGTGGTTTTGCGATCGTCACGCAAAGGTTTTTAACTTTGAAATGGCAGGCGTATAAGAATTAGGAGTCAACCTTGAATCTCAAAAATACACTTTTGGTCTTTGGCGTGGCTGTTGCCGCGACCTTATCAATAATCCAATCAAATGCCTTGGCAATGGACAGTGCGCAAGGCAAGCAGTTGGCGGAGCAGGCAATCAACGGAGATGCATATTCTCTGCAGCAGCTAAAACAGTCTGCCATGACTGGAGATGCCGTTGCCGAAAATGCTCTTGGTGCGTATTTTGATTTTGCTCAAAAAGACTACGCGCAGGCGGTACAGTGGTACCGCAAGGCGGCAGAGCAAGGCCATGCTAAAGCTCAGCGCAACTTGGGGGCGATGTACTTCAACGGTCAGGGGGTCCCGCAAGACTACGTACAAGCGGTGCTGTGGTTCCGCAAGGCGGCTGATCAGGGGTGGGCTGGGGCTCAGTACGACTTGGGGGCGATGTACTTATACGGTCAGGGGGTCCCGCAAGACTACGCGCAAGCATTGCAGTTGTTCCGCAAAGCGGCAGAGCAGGGGGATGCTATAGCTCAGTACAACTTGGGGCAAATGTACTTCTACGGTCAGGGGGGGGCGCAAGACTACGTACAAGCGGTGCAGTGGTACCGCAAGGCAGCAGAGCAAGGGAATGTTGATGCTCAGATTGCGTTGCGTAACTTGGATGCAAATGGACAAGGTGGGGAGCAAGCCCAAGCGGAGCAGCAAAATCCTGCTGTGCAGAATCCAACAAGTGGCGTACACGAAAATGAACAGAGGGCCGAGCAATCCAAAGTCACTACTGCCGCTGTGCCGTCACCACTGGGCGTGACTATTTTTTGGATGTTTGCTATCACCTTGGTTCTCATAGGAAGTGTGTTTGTTGTTTATCAAGACCTAAAAAAGCATAACCAATTGAATGCAACTGACAAATTGATTCAGAAAAAAATTAAGGAGCTTGCGGCTAAAGGTGAGACGGCAGACAGCAACGCCTTATCTTATGCCCGTTGGAGCAATCTTCTGATGGGAGTTGGAATAGTTATGGTTTTACCTGGTGTTGCCTTTTTATTCATAGCCATGGAAGTGCTAAAAGATGTAAATTTTGGACTTAGAGCATTTGTCTGGATTTTTGGAATGCTAATGGTGGCCGGAGGTGGCAGGGTTATGCAGAGAGGCCGAGCAGTGGGAAGGCTCTATGAGCTGACCGATAAATACCGGGACGTTTTGCTCGACAAAGGGATAAGGTCAATCAAAGATTTGTCCGCGCTGACAGATTCCACCCCGGATGAGATCGTGGATGAGCTAAAGGAGTTGCAAGAGGTCGGTCTCCTAAGGCAGTTTTCGGTAGACAGAACAAACATGAAATTTGTTGAGAATGCTGGCTGGGGCGATACGGGTTTTACCCAACTCAAACAAGTTGCGTTTTCTTGTTCATCTTGCGGTGCCAACAATTCTATTTACATGGATGCAAGTTCAAGTTCCGGTGTTTGCGAATACTGCGGTTCATCTGTTGCCCTATAACGAATTAGGAGTTATCAGCCATGCCCCCCGCTCGGCTTTTGTTTTGTTTCAGCGTAGCTATGCTGGCTGTCGCGATAAACGAACGTAGTATATGGTGAGCGCGAACCGTATCAATCGCGAACGATGACGGTTGTCACCGCATCCTACAGCACCACTACATTAATATTTTTTGTTTTATATCGAGCCCAAATATCATTAGCTGTTGCCCTAGGTGGCTTCCAGTTATCGTTGCCTTCCGGCATTGCTTGTCTCTTTAACTGCTTATTATCTTTTTCCGTTATTAGGCAATATATAGAAAGCTTAAGATAAGGCAGCACTGCGTTTGGCTGAACAGGTTTATCCAAAGCCCCAAGTGCCTCCCGAAGAAGTTTTTTAGGAATGATGTGATCATGAATCAATCCTTGTTTTGTTATCGGTTTACCGTCGCGCTGGAGTTGTTTACACGTCTTTTCCGCTGCCTCTGATCGAAATGGGCAATTGAAGCCTTTCCCAGCATAGTCAGCAGCCCACCATAAAGCACCATCAAGAACTTGCTGCTTAATCCTCGGATGTAATTTCTCGTTATTTAAAACGATAGCGATGCTTTCGCTTAATTCACCGAGAGAAGGGAAACCAGTTTTGGTTTTCTGTTTTATATTAAAAATCTCTGGATAGTTCATTCCTTTGTTCCTCAATTAACAATTCTCACAGTCTGCACTGTCCTTACAGTGCACTATCACATGTAATCTTTGCACGCCCTCCTTTCCCCTGCGCGCCGCCGAGTAGTGGAGGCAAACCGGGGAGCGAACGAACGGGATCAGCATCATAATTATCTTAATTACGCCGCATGTGCGCTTTGCGCGTGCAGCTTGATGCCCAGCGCGTTCGTCACTTTCAGGATTGTCGCAAAACTCGGATTGCCTTCGCCGGATAAGGCTTTGTATAAGCTCTCGCGCCCCAGGCCTGTTTCCTTGGCGAGTTGTGTCATGCCTTTGGCACGGGCAATGGTGCCGAGGGCTTTGGCGATGAAGGCTGCGTCATCGCCTGCTTCTTCAAGGCAGGCTTCGAGATAGAGTACCATGTCCTCGTCGGTTTTGAGGTGTTCGGCGCTGTCCCATTTGCTTAGTTTTACTTTTGCCATGATGTCCTCCTAAAGTTGTCGCGCGATCTCAAGCGCGGTTTTTATATCTTTCGATTGCGTGGATTTATTGCCGCCTGCAAGCAAGATCACGATCTCCATGCCGCGCTTTACGAAGTACACGCGATAACCTGGCCCGTAATGGATACGCATTTCGGAGACGCCTTCACCAACAGGTTCACAATCACCAAAATTGCCATCCTCTGCGCGGTCGATGCGAGCCTGTACTCTCCGTACGGCCTGCATATCTTTCAGGCTGGCGAACCAGTCATCGAAGACTTCCGTGGTGAGGATTGAGTTCATGCCAATAAGTGTATTATTTGGGATACAGCATGTCAATGCATTGACATGAAGGTAATGACGATCTCTGCGAGCGTAAGAACATTCGATCTACTACATGAGTTTCAAGCTTGTCGCTTCTGCTGTGCCCTCATGATCTTTGACAGGTTGGTCTCTATCCAATCTATCAAAGAGTCGACCTGACTGCCGATCTCCTCGCCCAAGGGGGTCAACGAATATTCCACATGGGGCGGTACGACCGGGTAAGCGACACGGTCGATGAAGCCATCCTTCTCCAACTGTTGCAATGTCTGCGCCAGCATCTTCTCACTCACCCCATCGATCTTGCGGCGCAGATCGCTGAAGCGGTGCGTCCCTTCCATCAACGCGACCAATACCAGCACGCCCCAGCGGCTGGTCACATGATTGAGGATCTCGCGTGAAGGGCAGGCGGTGGAGAACACTTCACCACGGCGTTGGGATATCTTTGATCTTTGTATATTCTCTTGTGGCATGACACTTACCTTTTTGTGCGTACTTACGAAAAGTTATTGTAAAGGATATTCTCCGCTTCCCCAAATCAACAACCCTAAAAAGAAAGGAAGCCTCATGATCGTCGTCACCGGAGCCACAGGACAACTGGGCCAACTCGTCATCAAGGCCTTGCTGAATAAAGTCCCTGCCTCCAGCATCGTCGCTGCAGTACGCAATGTGGAGAAAGCCAAGGACATCGCAGCCCTCGGCGTGCAAGTGCGCCAAGCCGACTATAACCAACCCGCCAGCTGGGACAGCGCATTGAAGGGGGCTGACAAAGTGCTGCTCATCTCCTCCAGCGAAGTGGGGCAGCGCGCCACACAACACAAGGCGGTCATTGATGCAGCCAAACGTGCTGGCGTGAAACTGCTGGCCTACACCAGCATCTTGCGCGCCGACACCTCGCCACTCGGATTGGCTATCGAACACAAAGAGACGGAAGACTATCTGCGCGCCTCCGGTGTTCCATTCACCCTTTTGCGCCATGGCTGGTACACCGAGAACTACACCGCAGGCATCCCCAGCGCATTGGCGCATGGTGCGGTGTTTGGTGCGGCGGGTGATGGGCGCATCTCTTCTGCCACCCGCGCCGATTACGCCGAAGCGGATGCTGCTGTGCTGACTGCGGAAGATCAGGCGGGGAAAGTCTATGAATTGGCAGGCGACACCTCTTACACACTGGCCGAACTGGCCGCCGAGATCGCGCGCCAAACCGGCAAAGCCATCGGCTATGTGAATCTGCCGGAAGCGGAATATAAGAAAGCGTTGCTCGGTGCGGGTCTGCCCGAATTCCTTGCCGAACTACTGGCGAACTCCGACACGGGCGTTTCAAAAGGGGGACTGTTCGATGACGGCAAGCAACTGAGCAAACTCATCGGCAGACCGACGACAGCATTGGCAGTTGCAGTGAAGGCAGCGTTGTAAGGTAGGTGCGGGCAGGTTGTGGCCTGCCCGCATGAAAGTTACAGAAACAGTGCTGGTGAAACGCTAAATCGCATCGCCAACTCTTTCGCTTGGCGCGCATTGAACTCACGGCGACCTGATAACAATTCAGACACGACACCTTGGCTACCCAATTCTGGAAGATCAATCTGGCGCAAGCCATCGCGCTGCATCAAATAGCGCAATGCTTCAGCACCCGTTGCCGCTTTGGGCATCTTGTCTTTAGCTTCATACTCAGCGACCAAGTCGCCGAGGTAATCCACTAGGCGAGCGAGTGGGTGTTTTTCATCGGCGCCGCCTGCGTCGATCGCCGCATCAAGTGCTTCGACCAATTGTGCGTACTCTTTGGCGTTGCGCGCAGGTTGTAGCAGAGGTGCGACATAACCCCAATGTTGAATCGCTGTTTTGACTCGTGCGTTCATTTCCAACCTCCTTGGTCATACTCTTTGTGCGTCAATACGGCTCGGATGAACAGTCGCCCCGTGTTGAAGTGAATCGCGGCGATCAGTCGCAGCTTGTTTCCACCAATGTCGAATACGAATACATCGCCGACTTTATCGGTGCTGGGAAAGAGTGCTTTCATTTCGGAAAAGCTTCGCCACTCTGCCTTTTTGCACAAGCGATACCACTGATCTAAGGCTGAGGCGCATTGTGGATGCGTCTGCTGTGCAGTCACGACACGGCGGTGGGTGATGATGTGCATGGAGTGTAGTATATCTCAATAAGAGATATTGACAAGATGCCGAATAAAGCGAATTACTTCAATTCCCCAAAGAAATTCTTGATCGCCAGCACCCGCTGCTGTAGATCCCCATACTTCAAATCGATCTTCAGTTTGTCCTGCCCTGACATCTTGATGTGACGTTTGCTCTGGATCATCGTGATGATCTTCATCGGGTCGATAGGTGGTTCGGGGATGAACTGGATGACGATGGATTCACTCGATGCATCCACTTTGCTGATGCCCAGCGGCTTCGCCATGATGCGCAGGCGGTGGCTGTCGAGCAGGGTCTGCGCGGGTTCGGGTAGCAGGCCGAAGCGGTCGATCAGTTCCTGCTGCATGTCGTCCAGATCTTCCTGCGTGTTGCAGTTCGCCAGACGTTTGTAGATGACGAGACGTTGGTGGATATCGCCGCAGTAGTCGTTCGGCAGCAACGCGGGCGTGTGCAGGTTGATCTCGGTGGTGACGCCCAGTGGGTGCGTCATGTCGGGTTCTTTGCCTTGCTTGAGCGAAGCGATGGCGGCAGCGAGCATGTCGTTGTAGAGACTGAAACCGATCTCCTGCATCTCGCCACTTTGCGATTCACCCAGCACTTCACCTGCGCCGCGAATCTCCAAATCATGCATGGCGAGGAAGAAACCTGAACCCAGTTGCTCCATTGCCTGAATCGCTTCGAGGCGTTTCTTCGCCTGCGCGGTGAGGCCTTCCATGTTGTCCACCAGCAGGTAGGCATAAGCTTGGTGGTGCGAACGGCCGACGCGGCCGCGCAACTGGTGCAACTGCGCAAGACCGAAGCGGTCGGCGCGGTTCATGATGATGGTATTCGCGGTAGGTACGTCGATTCCTGTCTCGATGATGGTGGTGCACAGCAGTACGTTGAAGCGCTGGTGGGTGAAGTCGCGCATCACCGCTTCCAGATCGCGCTCACCCATCTGTCCGTGCGCCACGCGGATGCGCGCTTCCGGCAACAGCGTCTCCAACTTCTCCAGCATGTTGTTGATGGTGTCCACTTCGTTGTGCAGGAAGTACACCTGACCGCCGCGCTTCAATTCGCGCAACACGGCTTCGCGGATCACACCTTGGCTGAAACTGCTGGCGAAGGTCTTGATGGAGAGGCGGCGTTGCGGTGCGGTGGCGATGACGGAGAAATCACGCAGACCTTCCAGCGACATCGCCA
>JARCRR010000047.1 GCA_029850565.1 Gallionella sp.
GTGGGGTTGCCCACGTTGAGCATCAACTTCACCGGGATCTGCGGCAGCGCTTCTTCGCTGTGCACCACCACTTCGAACGGCAGCTTGCCGTGATACACGAAGCCGGTATCGCCCTCAGCGCAGGAGACAGTGACCTGTTCGCCATCTTGCAACGCGGTGGTGGCATGGCCGCAACCGACGATGGCGGGGATACCCAGCTCGCGCGCGATGATGGCGGCGTGGCAGGTACGTCCGCCGCGATTGGTGACGATGGCGGAAGCCTTCTTCATCACCGGTTCCCAGTTCGGGTCGGTCATATCGGTGACCAGCACATCGCCTGCTTGTACCTTGCCCATCTCTGCCGGGCTGGCGACGATGCGTACGCGACCTGCGCCGATCTTCTGGCCGATGGCGCGACCTTCGACCAGCACGTCGCCGCGTTGCTGCAACCGATACTTCTCGGAACCGCCAGCGGAGGAATGCGATTTCACCGTCTCGGGACGTGCTTGCAGGATGTACAGCTTGCCGTCCAGCCCGTCTTTGCCCCACTCGATATCCATCGGCCTACCGTAGTGTTGTTCGATGGACATGGCGTAACGCGCCAGTTGCAACACGTCTTCGTCGGTCAGCGAGAAGCGATGCTGGTCAGCGACGGGGACGGGCTCGATGCGGCATGAACGACCGGCAGAGCGTTGCTCGTCGAACACCATGCGCTGCTGTTTGGAGCCCAAGCCACGGCGCACGACCGCCGGGAAACCAGCCGCGAGTTGCTGTTTGTGCACGTAGAACTCGTCGGGGTTCACCGCGCCCTGCACCACCATCTCGCCCAAGCCGTAAGACGACGTGATGAACACGGCATCGCGGAAACCGGACTCGGTATCCATGGTGAACATCACACCGGATGCACCGAGGTCGGAACGCACCATGCGTTGTACGCCGGCAGACAACGCTACATCGGCATGGGTGAAATCTTTGTGCACGCGATAGGAAATGGCGCGGTCGTTGTAGAGTGAAGCGAACACCTCACGGATGGCGTGCAGGATGTTGTCGATGCCGTGAATGTTGAGAAAGGTCTCTTGCTGACCCGCGAAGGAAGCATCGGGCAAGTCTTCTGCGGTGGCAGAGGAACGTACGGCGAAGCTACCCTCGCCGTCGGCGGCGAGCTTTTCGTAGTGGGTGCGGATCTCGGCGTTCAGTCGATCGGGTAGTGGCGCTTCCACGATCCAGTTGCGGATCTTGCGTCCCGCTTCGGCCAGTGCCGACACGTCATCCACATTCAGCGTCTCCAGTGTCTGCTCGATACGCTTGTCCAAACCATCATTCGCCAGAAAATCGCGGTAGGCCTGCGCCGTGGTGGCGAAACCGCCCGGCACCTGCACACCGGACGAACTCAGGTTGGCGATCATCTCGCCAAGCGAAGCGTTCTTTCCGCCCACCTCGGGAATGTCGGCGATACCGAGGGACTGGAATGGAATGACGTAGGGCTGCATAACTATCTCCTGATGATTAGTAACTACAAAGTCCTTCACTCGCCGATTGGCAACTTACCCTTATTAACTTACAGATTTCTTGCATTGCGCTTCGCCGCAACGTTTATTCCCGCAACCGCAACCTTCGCCCTCTTCGCGCAAAGGACCGAACTCGGGATGGCGTTCGGCATAACGTCTAGCAGCGTTGCGCACTAGGATGAACGCCGTCATCAGCGCCAGCACGATCAATATGGTTTGTATGTAGATCATTCCCCACCTCCCAATCCAGCGAAGCCCATGAAGGTCAGCGACAGCAATCCTGCCAAGATGAGCGACAACGCAGTGCCTTGAACCAGTGTCGGTACGTTGGCAAGTTGCAGGCGTTCACGCAGCGAAGCCATCAACACCAGAGCCAGCGTGAAACCCGCACCGCCACCCAAGGAGAAGGCAAGCGATTGCGAGAAGTTATAGTCGCGTGCCGTCTGGAACAATGCTACGCCCAACACAGCGCAATTGGTGGTGATGAGCGGCAGATAGATACCCAGCGCGCGGAACAGCGCGGGGCTATATTTCTTCATCACCATCTCTACCAGTTGCACCGACGAGGCGATGACCACGATGTAAGAGATGAGACGCAGGAAGTCGAGATGGAATGCGCTCAACAACAGGTTCAACCCATAGGCACACAACGAGGCGACCAGCATCACGAAGGTGGTCGCGATACCCATCGGCAAAGCTGTACCCAAACGTCCTGACACACCCAAGAACGGGCACAAACCCAAGAACATCGCCAACACAAAATTATTCGTGAGCAAAGTGGCGATGAAGATCTGGCTCAATGACTCATTCATGTGCAACTCCTTTTTCCGAACGACTGCGCATGAACGAGAACAGCAGCAGCCAACCGCCCAACACGAAGAAGCCACCAGGCGGTAGCACCATCACCACCCAAGGTTGGAAGTGCTCACCGAACAGGGAGAAGCCGAACAGTTTGCCAGCGCCCAATATCTCGCGTGTCGCGCCCAAGGCCAACAGGCCGATGGTGAAACCGATACCCATACCCAATGCATTCACCACCGCTTTTAGCGGAGGGTTCTTGGAGGCATGTGCTTCGGCACGCCCCAGGATGATGCAGTTCACCACGATGAGTTGGATGAAAGCACCCAGCGCTTCGTATAGGGACAGACTCACCGCCTGGATGATGTAGTCCACCAGTGTCACGAAGGTGGCGATGATGACGATGTAGGTGGCGATGCGCACTTCTTTGGGTACCAGATTGCGGATCAGCGAGACCAAGAAGCAGGAGCTGACCAGCACGAACAGCGTGGCGAGACCCATCGACACCGCATTCACCGCCGAGACCGTCACCGCCAGTGTCGGACACATACCCAGCACCATCACGAACACGGGGTTCTGCCGCCATACGCCTTCCATGAAGGTGTCGAAGGTGATGCTCTCATCAACAGGTTTGTTCGCGCTCATGGCTTCAGCTCCGCAATGTGTGGTACTAACAGCGGCATCAACTTCTGCGCGCTCTCATTGATACCGCGACCGACGGCCTTGGAAGTGACGGTCGCACCCGCGATGGCGTCGATCTCCCACGCGTTCTGCTTGCTGCCGTGTTTTACCACCTTCACCGCATTCGCTAGTGCAGTCATCTCTGTGTTCACTCGCACATCGAGTGCTTCGAAGTTCTTGAGGAACGCTGGGTCGGTGATGATCTTGTCGCCGATGCCGGGTGTCTCGCGCATGGACACTACACCGATACCGATGATGCACTGGCATTGGGTGTCGTAGCCATACAGCACGCGCACGATGTCAGCGTAGCCCTTGCCTGCCGCTTCCGCTGCGATGCCCTTGAGTGCTCCCGCTTGGTCGTACGCGGCATAGAACTTCATCCCACCTTCAGGCACGTTGCCCGTCAGCGGCTGGATGCCACTCGGTGTGGCGACATATTCATTCACCTTCGCCGCACCGGGCAGCACTTTGAACACGGCGCGTTCGACCATGATACGTTTGTTGTTGGCAATGGCATCTTGCGTACTTTCGTAAGCCCCCACGATGAGCACGCCGCAGATGCTCGCGACCAATCCCATGGTGATGATCATCTTGTTGCCGGGGGTGGTGTGCACTGGGATAGGCTCGGTCATGACTTTTCCTTTCCAGTGCCATACACACGCGGCTGGGTGTAACGGTCGATGAGAGGTGTCAGCGCGTTACCCAGCAGGATGGCGTACATCACCCCTTCCGTCAGGCCGCCGAAGTAGCGGATGATGACCGTCATCACACCGATGATGACGCCGTAGATCCATACGCCGACAGGCGTGACGGGGGAGGTCGCCATATCGGTCGCCATGTAGATCGCACCGATCATCAAGCCACCGGAGAGCAACACGAAGATGGGCGCCGGATAGTGTGCCGGGTTGTATATTTGGAACACCCAAGCAGTGAGTGCTGCCGAGCCCAGCACTGCGACAGGGATGCGCCAGTCCATGAACTTGCGTATGGCGAGATATGCGCCGCACAACAGGATGAGCAGGGCAGAAGTCTCGCCTGCCGAAGCTGTGACCGCTCCCGTCAGTAGATCATGTGCCGATGCCGTCACGTTCTCGAACTTCCACCTTGCCAAGGGCGTCGCACCGGTGAAGGCATCCACCCCTTGTTGTTTCACCCAGCCTACGATGTCGGGCGGCATCATCAGAGGTGCGGTGAAGGTGGTGGGGACGAACTCGCTGAACCGGTTGGCTGCGAACGCGGGTACCCAAGTGGTGATGGCGACGGGGAACGCCGCTTGTACGAACGCACGGCCGACTAAGGCTGGGTTGAACGGGTTGTGACCAAG
>JARCRR010000048.1 GCA_029850565.1 Gallionella sp.
GCTCGATTCTCAGCAACCTTGGCTGCCCAATCCGGAAGAAGCCTGTGGCATAACGTCGATCGAAAATATTATCGACAGCTGCAGTGACATCGAAGTCGTGGAAACGCTTGGTAAGTGATGCATCCAGCACAGCGTAACCGCTCTTCATCCACTTATATCCTTGCGCATCCGCCACCGTGTTCGCCTCGTCAGTGAATGCAGCACTGATGGCGCGCATCGCCAATCGCCCAGACGCATCTTTCGATTCATAGCCCAGTGCCGCATTCAATTTGTGGCGAGGCATATCGGGCAGGCTGTTGCCCATCCGCTCCGGGTGCGCTTCATCGCGAACGATGCGAGTCTGGTTGTAGGTGTAATTCAGCGTAGCCGACCATTTATCAGCTAGCTGTCTTTTCGTTTCCAGCTCCAGCCCATTGGATTCGACTGCGCCGATATTGGCGTACTGGCGTTTGAGCGGCGCGCCATAGTCGATGATGGCAACACCGATCTTGTCGCTCCACACGGTGTGGAACAACGTGGCGGCAAACGACCATTCCTTGCCTTGCTGCACGCTCAACCCGATATCCTGCGTCTGCGACCGCTGCGGCTTGAGCCCCGGATTACCTAGCATCCATGAGGCCGATCCTGTGTCGGAATAATAGAGTTGGTCGGGGGTGGGCGGCACGAAGCCGGTTCCCGCCGAGGTACTCAGCTTCACCCCGTCTGCGACTTCCCAACGCACTTCCAGTTTCGGATTGAATGATTGTTTCACCACTCCGGTTGCGGGTACTGAAGCCGTCCCCAGCGCATCGTACACGTGGATATCTGGATATTCATGGCGGTCGAAGCGGCCATCGAATGCCGCACCCACTGTCGAGCCAATGCGTTTATCGATATGCGCAAACAGCGCTCGATTGACGGTCACAGAGTCCAGAATAAAAGTCTCGTTGATACTGCCGTAAGGCCGGATCGATATGCGGTCGTGCGCGCGCTGGTAGTTGATACCGATGCGCATTTCGGACGTATCAGCATGGTGTGCCCAAGCAAACTCGACATCGTTCTTGGAACCAATGGAATAGATGTACCGATCCGGCTGCAACCCGGCGGCATCTGTGCCGGTGCCGGCATCCAGCAATCCTGGATCGTCGTATTTCTCGCGCCCGGCCTGCAGTGTCAACTCTGCGCCCGATTCCAGTGTCTTGCCCGCATTGATGCGGCCCGACGTGACCACGTAATGCTCCCACCAGTTGGGGCGGCCAAAATGTGCCAAGGTATCTGCCTGTTTCAGCTCAACGCCGAACTTGCCTGCCTCGCCCCGATAGTTCGCGCGTAGCGCTACTGCCTTTCTGCGAGTGCGCTCATCCTCCACTGCGATCTGATTGGGATAGGGAGCAACGGTTGTGCTTCGGTAACCCCGCTCGTTTTCATCCTTGAGCGTCATGCCCAGCAGCCACGAATCCATCGCCAGCTCGCCTCCAAAGCGCGCACCCAATGTACCCGATGAGCTTCCCAACAACGTCAGCACCGGTTTTGCCACACCTCGCTTCGTCGTGACCACGATAGCCCCTCCCATCGCATTTGCACCAAAACGCGCCGAGGCTGCGCCGCGCAAAATCTCGATGCGCTCGATATCTCCCAGGCTCAATTGATTCAGATCGGACAATGTCGAGGGCAATCCATTAAGCACCACCGCGATACCCTGCACCCCTCGCATCGTGATCGCCCCGGAAGAGTTATCTACACCGGCACGGGTGCGCAATAGATCGGAAACGCTGGCGGGATGCTCGCGCTGAATGTCTGCGGCGGTAATGACCGATGCGTTAGCGTCGGCGACACTTTCGGCATGTCCTGGCACAACGAAGCAAAACAGGAAGCAAGTAATGAAAAGAGATAACTTGAGCGGCAGGATATTCCCCTCGAATTTGCGCTACTCGCCGCCACGCACAAGCTTGGCCAATTTCCTCTGCAACGTGCGCCGATGCATGTTGAGGGCACGCGCAGCAAAGGTGATGTTGTTGTTCTGCTCGCGCATGACGTTTTGTATGTGATCCCATTCAAGCTGATCCAGCGACAACACCCGTGTTTCGGGAAGTACATCCGTATCAACCTTGCAGCCGAATGCTGTTACGATTTCGTCGGTACTGGCCGATTTGGAAAGATATTGCGTTGCACCCAGTTTGATCGCCTCCACCGCAGTGGCGACGCTGGCATAACCGGTGAGCACCACAATGCGTGCAGCTACGTTGAGCCTGCGCAGGACAGGAATGAGCGACAGACCGGATGCGCCGTTCATCTTCAGATCCAGCACCGCATAATGCGGAGGATTATTCTCTGCCAGCGGCAGAGCTTGCTCCACACTATGTGCCACGGTCACATGAAAGCCGCGCTTCTCCAGGGCGCGGCTCAGCACCTGACAAAACACACAATCGTCGTCCACCAGCAACAGAGTATTTTCTTTCAACCCCATACGCGCAAATCACGCAGCTTGAACTTCAAAGTGCAAGACCATATTGGGCATTGAAGTAACTTATCAACTTGGCTGTTTCCTCCTCGGTCAACGGCTCGAAGTTGCGCAGTTTTCGGTAAGCTTGCATGCGCGTGCTGATGGTATGCGTCCAGTCGCTACGTCGCGCCAGAAGCAGGCGGCGGTTATCGTGGCACATCAGGCATTTCTGTTCGGCCAGTTTTTCCGTACCTTTACCATCCGGCTTGAAGTGACCGCTCTTCACTTCCTCGGCACGTTTTTTGTCCATCTCGGCCTTGCTCGCGATGCGTGCGCCAAACTCGATGCGGCAGGATTCGCCTTCCTTGTATTCACGGCTGCCGTGTCGCTCGTCTATGCTAACCAGATGCTCGACGAATTCACCGCTGCTTTTCAGCCGGTTGATGTTGTAGTTGTAGAACTCCGAGTACACCACGTCGCCATTGCTGGCGGCGTGGATGGCCAGGGTCGCATCGCCATTTTCGGCGCGCTCGACGATGCTCACCTTGCCATTGGAATCGATGCGACCCAAATGCTTGCGATCCGTGAACCATAGCGTCCCGTCTTGTGCCAGTGCTGATTGCTGGATATTGGTGTCGGCAGGCAATTTCCATTCGACGAATTTGCCCTCGGCTGAACGGTAACCCGCCACGTTGCGGCAGCCATCGGTGAAATAGAGCTTGCCGGTCTTGTCCGCCAGCAGGTTGTTCAAGCAACTATTCTTTGCTGTTGCCTCAATGCGCCATTTGCCATCGCGAGAAAGGCGGGCTAGCCTGCCAACCGGTTTCCTGCTCTTGTTGCCCCATGTCACGACGCTGACCCATACCCGGTTGCGGTTGTCGACGGCAATGGAACTAGGCTGTCCCTCGCTGGCTGGATAAAAATGAACCTGTCCCTGACTATCCACATGCCCGATACCGGGAACACTTGAATGCCCTGCGTGTTCGCCATCCTTACCTGTGTGGTCATGCACCGGCCATTGAGTGAACCAGGCCTCGCCGTTGCCATCCAACACCAACTTAAAGGGCTGCCCACCCGCCACAGCAAACTCGACGATGCGGCCATCCTTGTCCAAACGACCAATCTTCGCGCCTCCATTCTCGGCAAACCACACATTGCCGTCGCGGTCCAGCGCCAGCGAGGTCGGTTCGGCATGGGCGGTGGGCAGTTGGTGTGATGTCACCGTGTTGTCCGGTGCCAGGCGCGACACGGCATTGTTGTCGCCCTCGGTAAACCAGATGCCGCCCGGCTTATCCTCGACGAGTTCGTAGGAACCGAACGGACGGCAGGCATAAGCAGCAAGACTGGTGCAGCACAAGGCGATAACCAGTGCATAAATAAACGGTTTAGTTTGCATGATGATCCTCCAGTAAAAAGCCCCTGCCGAAACGCAGGGGCTGATGGAATTACAACTTAGAGCTTGCCGCTCATGCCGACGGTAAAGGTGCGACCGTCAGACCATTGGCCGATGTTGAATGGTTGGTACTTCTTGCCGCCGATATTGTTGACGGCAAAGTATGCCTCCCACTTTTGATCATCGCCCAGCGGCAGTGCAGCGTTGACCTTGGCATCGGCGATGAAATACCCGTTAGCATGCTGCGCCGCCGTCAGGTTGTTGAAGTACAAACCGCTCACCGCACGGCCATTCAGCGTGGCAGACCATGTGCTGTTGAGTTCATAGGTCACACCCAAGTTAAGTTTGCGTGGAGAAACTCGCAAAGCTTGAGTAGATACTGCTCCTGCTGTAGCCTGATCCTCGGCCTTGGTATAGGAGAAGTTAACATAGGGCTGCCAGCCATTACCCAGATCGCCTTGAAGGGCAATTTCTATTCCGGTTACGCGACGTACTGCGATATTTTGAAATTGCCGCTTGCCCGAAACCGGGTCAGTAGCACCCTGTATCTTGTCCTTAAAATTGGTGTGATACAACGAAGTGCGCAACGCCGCCCAATCCAGTTTGTTGTTCATGCCGATTTCGTAAGTCGTGGAGCTTTCCGGCTTGAGGCTGGGATTGTCTACCATGGTTGTCGAGGGCTGTACGAACTTGAAGCTATTAAGTGCCGGCAGGTATGCTGTGCCCGCCGAAACATAAAACGAAGTGCTGTCGTCCAAATGATAGCGCGCACCAAGACGAGGATTAAACACATTCGCCACCGAGCTGCTGCCATTGAGCGGGATACCATCCGCAGTTGCAGGTGATAAATTAATCCGATCATATCGAGCACCACCGGTCAACGTGAGCGCATCAAACTTGTGCTCATCTTGAACAAACAGCCCATCCACCTTGCTTTTGCTCCCGTTGACCCAGGTTGCCCCAGCCACTGGGGTGCCACTCTGCTCATGCTCCCCGGTATCGTGTGTGTAACCGACCGTCAACTGATTTCTGGCAACTGGGCGTGTATCCAGTTGCACTTGGAAAAAGTTAGATTTACTGGTCCGCCCGCCGTAGTAGGCCAAGGCCAAGTCGGCCGGAGTAACAACACCGGCAGTAGCCAAGTCATTCCAGTACCAACTATCGAATGTATATTGCTGCTTCAGGTTTGTAGCGCGGAAGTTGGCCTTGATATTGGTGACCTCACTCATGTCAAAGCGATAGCCAAGCGTCGTCGATTGCCCATCCATGTTATGACGTTCGTTTGGGCGGCCATAATCACCGGCAGATCGAGTTCCGTATTGCTGAACACCAAGCGTAACCTCGTGGTTTTCTGCCGGACGGAAGCCTGCCATTAGCCCAATCTTGTTATCTTTCCAATCTCGCGTGCCGAAATCCTTACCGCCAGATGCATCCAGAACAGGAGTCGCAGAAAATCCATCGCTTTGCGCATCGTACACAGACAAGCGCACATCGAAGTTTTCCTTGGCTGTTCCTACTGCAGCGCCGACGGTCTGGGTGTTGTGAGAACCATATGAAGTATTAAGTTCGGCACCTGCTTCGCCTTTCCAGCGCTTGGGGATGACGTTAATCACACCACCTACGGTGCTGGGACCATACAGTGCAGAGGCTGGGCCACGCATCACCTCAACGCGCTCCACATCTTGCATGGAAGTGAAATTCAGGCCGCCATGCCCCGCCACACTGGAAACGACGGAATCAAGAGCCATGCCATCCACCAGCACTTGTGTTGTGCCACCACCGGTACCAGAGCCTACGCCGCGAATGATCGGAGCAACCTGATGTGCGACCCCAGTTAAATAATCAAAATCCAACCCCTCCTCGTCACGCAATGCGTCATTCACATTCTGGCGATTCTTGGTTTTCAGCTTCTTGGCGGTCAACACGCTCACGCTGGCTGGCACTTCATCCACGTTGCGCTCGGTACGCGTGGCAGTCACCGTCACTTCGTTCAGCATCAAGGTTGTGCCGATGCGTTGCAACACATAGGTTCCGCTTCCGCTGGCACGATAGGTGTAATTCGTGCCTTCCAGCAAACGCTTGAGCGCTTCTTCCGCGCTCATCGAACCGTTGATTTCTTTTGCATTGATACTTTTCAGCTCATCGGCCGCGAACAGCAACTGGATGCCGGTCTGGCTGGCCAAGCTGTGCAAGGCACTTGGCATATCCTGCGCAGTGATGTTGATGGTTTTGTCTTCTGCCCAGGCTTGGCCGACAAACATGGAAGCCAGCAATGCGGCCAATATCGTTTTCTGCATTTTTATCCCCCTGATTGACTCGAAAATTTCGCCCAATTAATCGGCTTATCCAGTAAGACGTAACCGGAATGGAAAACCTGACATGCGGAGAAAAATATATTTCGGGTTGCTGCGCAAACCCGTTGCCAAACTGTAAGGCTATGAGGATGCTAGGGAAGGCGGAAGAGTTCAGTTGAACCCAGGTGCTCGGTACTGCTCAGGGAGAGCAGCATCTTTAATGCCTGGATCAGTCCATCGCGGTCGGCGCTGTTGAATTCTCCGCTCACTTTCAGGCTGCCCAACTGTTCGTCTGCGAGTTCGACAGGTCGCGAGTGGTAACGGTTGATCTGTTTGACTACCTCCGTGAGCGGGGCCTCACGGAAGACCAATCGCCCGCCAAGCCAAGCAGTCACGTCCGCTGCATTCACTGGTGAAACAGCAGACAGGCCATTTGTCGCATAACCAACCTGCTGTCCGCCATGCAGATTAACGGATGGCACACTATCCAGATTGACCAGCACTTCACCATCCAGCACAGCAACCGTGGTTTGCTCATCATCGCGGCGGACGTTGAAGGTCGTGCCGATGTCCCGCAGGACGCCTGCTCCGGCATGCACCTCGAATGGCCGAGCCTCATGGGCCACACCGAGCAGCGCTTCGCCTTGTACGAGCGTGACTTTGCGCAAACCATCGGTCATCTTCACCCTGATCTTGCTGTCGGTGTTCAAGTCCACCGCCGTGCCATCGGCCAGCACGACATGGCGGCGCTCGCCCACTGCCGTGCTGATGTTCTCGCCGAGGCTGATATACCACTGTGCTGTGCCCAGAGCGAACGCCAGACCCGCCACGAAGCTGACCACCATCCCCATCTTTTTGCGCGATGCCCGTTTCGGCTCTTGCCCCAACTGATCCAGGCTTTGCCACAGTTCGACATAGTGTTCATATTCCGTGCGATGCGCCTCGCTCTCGGCCAACCACGCCTCAAAAGCGCGGCGATCTTCCGCGCTGCAATCACCTGCCTGCAGGCGCAGGAACCACGTAGCCACCTCTTCGGAAAGCGCATCTTCCTGGGATGGTGAAGGCTGAGCGGTGTTGTTCATCGTAGCTTGGGTTTATTGAGGCCTAGGTAGAAAATCACGCCATCTGCTTGCGCAATTGCACCAGTGCACGGATCAGCAACTTCTCGACTGCATTCCTGGTCACGTCGAACTCAGCGGCGATTTCCAAATGGGAGAGTCCTTCAAACTTGAACAGGATGAACGCGCGGCGGCATTGTGGTGGCAAAGCTTCGATAGCCCGCCGCAGCCGTTCCAGCGACTGGCGGGCACACAGCACACGTGCCGGATCGGTCACGTCCGTTGCAAGGAGTTCGCTCTCCTGGAAATCGTCGATGCACTCCGTCTGCTCTCGATTGGCACGATGATGGTCTATCGCCAAATTGCCCGCGATGCGATACAGGAAGGCACGCTGGTTACAGACAGGGGCGCCCGCTTCATAGCTCAGTATGCGAACGAATGTCTCGTTTGTCAGCTCTGCTGCCAGTTCGCGACAACCCACGCGCCTCAGTATAAACGCACGCAACTCGCCGAAATGGCGCTGATATAGATTTGTAAACGCTGCAACCGAATTCATTTTCCCGCACTGACCATATCGAAATGGATGCCAAGAGTCACGGGGTATATTTGGAAAGGAAAGCTCTAGGAGGAGAATTCGCTGCCGCACCCATTACTCTTGGTGCGGCAAATTATGCGTGGCGGCACAAAGAATGAGAATGCGACATGTTGTCGCACCCTCTTGGACATTGGCGAATGGCCGCTTCTAGGCCGCAAACAGCCTGTCAAAGCAACGAACTTGTTACCTGCCAGTGCCCAGCTCCTTCTGGTTGAGCACGCCACCTTCAAAACTCCCTTATTCCATAAGGGAGTTTTTCATTTGTGCTCATTGTTCGACCCGAAGAAGCTAAGCCTTTTACTGATTAAACTCCCCGCCTCTATTCGACCCGAAGCAGTCACCCCGCCGTGGCTCAATGTACCCAGTGCGCGCTTGAGTTTCTGTGAGTTCCTGGGCTTGACGGCATTGCATGCCTTATATACCATATATTTCATATACGATATATGGAGCTATGTATGACTTCCGATAATCTGGGGTTTCTGGTGGGAGATGTGACCCGTCTATTGCGTCGCACCATTCGGCAGCGCATGGCGGGCATCGAGCTGACGTTCGAGCAAATGCGGGCGCTTATGAGTATCTCCCGTCATGAAGGCATACGCCAAGTGGACCTCGCAGACCTGTTGGATGTTCAGCCCATCACCTTGGTGCACCAAATCGATCAACTTGCGGAGAACGGCCTGGTCGAACGCCGCGCCGATCCGGGTGACCGGCGCGCTTACCAGTTGTTTCTGACCAAAGCGGCGGCTCCACATGTTTCCGCAGCCAGGAAGGTTGCAGCGGCAATCCAGGCGGACATGCTTCGCGGTCTAAGCAAAGAACAGATCAGCCTAGTTTCTTCAAGCTTGCATGCGATGCGCGACAATCTTGCATCGCGTAAGTAATCGAAACCATTACCGTTCTGGAGTGAATATTCATGAGTAATCGTCATTCTTCCCACGACACCAATCCTGCTACTGCCGGGAACCTGGCTCAACGCAAGCAAAAGCGCATGCTGCTATTGGTGGTTATCCCCTTGCTGGCGGGGATCGCCAGTCTGGCTGTCTATCTGCATGGCGGCCGCTTCGTTGATACAGACAACGCTTATATCAAGGCACAAAAAGTGCCTGTGAGTTCATCGGTATCCGGAACTGTGAAGGAGGTTCTGGTGACAGAGAACCAGGATGTCCAGGCAGGACAAGCGCTATTTCGTATCGATCCGGCACCATTCCACATCGCTGTGGAAAAAGCCGCAGCCAAACTTGCCCAAGTGCGCACCGATCTCGCCTCTCTTAAGGCCAGCTACCGTGCAAAACAGAGCGAAATCGCGCTGGCGCAAACCAATCATGATTTCGCCGTGAAGGAACTGAAACGGCAAACCGATCTAGCCAACAAGAATTTCATTTCAGCATCCAAGCTGGACGACGTTAAACACAATACTCAAGTGACCTCGCAACAGATCGCACTACTGGAGCAGGAAGTAAGACGTATTGGGGAAGCGCTGGGTGGCAATCCCGACACGCCGGTCGAACGTCATCCGAGCTATCAAGCGGCCCAGGCGGAGCTCGAGCAAGCCAAGCTGGATCTGTCCAACACGGAAGTGCGCGCATCCATGACAGGCACGGTGAGCAAGCCGCCCAAGGTCGGTCAGTTCGTCGCCACAGGCGGTACCGCGATGCTGCTGGTAGCCGACGATGTCTGGATCGAAGCCAACTTCACCGAGGCTGACCTGACCTATGTGCATCCCGGCCAAACAGTGAACATCAGCGTCGACACCTATCCGGATGCCAAATTGAAGGGCGCAGTCGAAAGCGTGGCTCCGGCGACCGGTGCCGAGTTCTCGGTCATTCCGGCGCAGAACGCCACGGGCAACTGGGTCAAGATCGCGCAGCGCGTATCGGTGCGCATACGTCTGGAAAATGCGAAGTCCCTGCCTGACTTGCGTGCCGGTTTGAGTTCGTGGGTGGAGATCGATACCGGACATCGGCGCCGTCTCTTCGGGCTCACGCTGTAAACATGAGCAGCAATAACCAGGAAGCAGTCGCGCACCTCGGCTTCATCACGCTGGCGGTGATGCTGGCCACCATCATGCAGGCGCTCGACACCACGATCGCCAACGTCGCGCTGCCGCATATGCAAGGCGCGATGAGTGCGACGCAGGACCAGATCTCCTGGGTGCTGACCTCATACATCGTGGCCGCGGCCATCTTCATGCCGCTTACCGGTTTTCTGACTGCGCGCTTCGGCCGCAAACGCATCTTCATCTGGTCGGTCGTGGGTTTTACTGTGTCTTCGATGCTGTGCGGTGCGGCGCAGGATCTCGCCCAGATCGTATTGTTCCGCATGCTGCAAGGCGTGTTCGGTGCCTTCCTGGTACCGCTCTCGCAATCGGTGATGCTCGACATCAATCCGAAAGAAAAGCAAGGCTCCGCGATGGCGGTCTGGGGGATGGGTGTCATGGTTGGACCGATCGCCGGCCCCATGCTGGGCGGTTGGCTGACCGAGAATTACAGCTGGCGCTGGGTGTTCTACATCAATCTGCCGTTTGGCTTGCTGGCGTGGTATGGCCTGAGAAAATACCTGCAGGAAACGGCAATCGATCATACGCGCCGCTTCGACCTGCAGGGTTTCGCCTATCTCGCACTGGCGATCGGTGCCCTGCAGATGATGCTCGATCGCGGCGAATCGCTGGACTGGTTTGCCAGTAGTGA
>JARCRR010000049.1 GCA_029850565.1 Gallionella sp.
GCTACCTCACTGCTTTGTTGGCTAGGCTGGCGGGGCAAGTGACCAGCGTCGAGATCGTGCCTGAATTGAGCACCGCCGCCGCGCGCAATCTGGCGACGCATCACATCGGTAATGTCACGCTGCAGGTCGGTGATGCCGCCAATCAATGGGGTGAGGCCGAATATGACGCCATCGCGCTCACGGGTTCGGTCCCCATGATCCCCGAGTCGTATAAGAATCAATTGAAAGTGGGTGGACGCTTGTTTGCCATCGTGGGTGATGCGCCAGCCATGCAGGCACAACTGATCACGCGCACCGCGACAGATCGATTCGAGACCAGGGTGCTGTTCGAAACGACCGTTGCGCCGTTGCAGAATGCAGCGCAACCACAGCGTTTCGTATTCTGATCTAACCCAACCTCTCAGACTTGCAGGGTCGGCTTGTCTCAGACGCCGACTCCATGTAATATTAGCAGATTCTAATATTGGAGCATCCGATGAAATTCTCAAAAATCACCGTGAGTGTGTTGTTGGCACTGGGCGTTCAGGTATCGGCACAGGCTGCCGATCTGATTGAGATCTACCACGCAGCGCAAGATCAAGATGCAGTTTTCGCCTCGGCACGAGCAGCACAGCAAGCCGGACAGGAGAAATTGACGCAAGGCCGTTCCTTGTTGTTGCCCAGCGTGAACCTGAATGCCAACACGACGTACAACGACATCTCTACGACTTATGGAACGCCATCAGCATTTTTAACCAATGGAACCAAGAGATATAACAGCAACGGCTATGGAGTAAGCGTGGTGCAGCCCTTGTTCCGTGAGCAGAACTGGGCACTGTATAACGAGTCCGATCTGCAAGTCGCTATCTCGGAAGCACAATTCAAGCTGGCTGAACAGGATGTCATCCTGCGTAGTGCACAGACTTATTTCGATGTGCTCATCGCACAAGATACGGTTCAATTGACGGGCGCGCAAAAGACGGCGATCGCACAGCAACTGGAGCAGGCCAAACGCAATTTTGAAGTCGGTACAGCCACCATCACCGATACACATGAGGCGCAGGCGCGCTATGACTTGGTAGTGGCGCAAGAGATCGCTGCCGCGAATAGTCTGGAGATCAAGAAACGCACCTTGCAACAGCTGGTGAACGGTGACATCAAGGAACTGAACACCTTGGGCAAAGGATTCAAGCTCGAATCGCCGAGTCCGGCCGATGTGCAAAAGTGGGTCGCCGATGCGCAACAGGGAAACTACCAGATCGTGATGGCGCAGACTGCGGACGCGCTGGCAGAACAAGAAGTCGCAAGGAATCGTGGGGGGCACCTGCCTACTCTCGATCTTGTAGCCAACTACGCAAAGAATAGTGCAGCTGGTGGAAGTTTTGGAGCCACCGATACACGCAGTACGTCCGTAGGTTTACAACTCAATATGCCGCTGTTTTCCGGCGGCGCGACCCAATCCAAATGGCGCGAGGCAGAAGCGAACCGCGAAAAAGCCAAGCAGGATATGGAGAACGCGCGCCGCAATGTGGAACTACAGACGCGCCAAGCTTATCTGGGGGTGGTGAGCGGTATTGCGCAGGTGCAAGCTTTGCAACAGGCGTTGAAATCGAGCGAGAGTTTGTTGCAAGCGAGCAAACTGGGGCAGGAAGTCGGTGTGAGAACCAGCTTGGATGTGCTTAACGCGCAACAGCAGATGTACTCGACGCGCCGCGATCTGTACCAAGCCGAATACAACTACCTCCTCAGCCATCTACGCTTGAAGGCGGCGGTGGGCAGCCTGGCCGAGGCAGACCTGGGCCAAGTCAACAAGGCGCTGCACTAAGCGTAAAGCTGGCGGATGCACTCCGCCAGATCAACTTCCCAACGTGGAAGTTCAAGGTCGAAGGTTTGTTCTATCTTATCTGTGGACAAAGAAGAATTGGCTGGACGTTTCGCGGGCACGGGATACTCGTGAGTCGCAATTGGATGGATGGCCAACGGCTTGTTGGCGAGCGCCTCATCGTACTGACGAGCCAGCCGAACTATCTCTTCTGCAAACTGATGCCAATTGGTACGGCCGCTTGAGGTCAAGTGGTATACGCCAGACTTCTCCTCTGCGAATCTTTGTATCACCTCGGCCGTCGAATCCGCCAACAACCTTGCCCAAGTCGGCGCACCGTATTGATCGGCGACGATACGCAATTCATCGCGCTCTTTCGCCAAGCGCAAGATGGTCTTTACGAAATTCCCCCCATGCACGCCATACACCCAACTGGTACGCAGGATGAGGTGTTTGCAGCCGACGGCTTGGATCGCCTGCTCACCCGCCAACTTCGTTCTGCCATACACGCTCTGAGGGGCGGGTACATCCGCTTCGGTATAAGGCGATGCTTTCGTGCCATCGAAGACATAGTCTGTCGAGTAATGGATGAGTAGCGCATCTAGGCTCTTTGCCTCTTCAGCCAGCACGCCGGGTGCAATGCCGTTGATTGCCATGGCCAAGTCAGGTTCAGACTCGGCCTTGTCTACCGCCGTGTGAGCTGCCGGATTGACGATGATGTGGGGAGATATCTCGCGTATGGCGCTGCGAATGGCATTGGGGTCGGTCAGATCCATCCCCTCCACATCCAAGGCGATCACCTGTCCCAGTGGTGCGAGCGTACGTTGCAACTCCCAGCCCACCTGGCCGTTCTTGCCGGTCACCAGAATCTTCTTCACGCGAAGACCTCGGCGTCCTTCAATAATTTCCCGGCTTGATCCTTGGCGGCAAGCAAGGGCGTCGCCCCGTTCAATTGCCAGTCGATGCCGAGTGCGGGGTCATTCCACAGCAAGGAGCGTTCATACTCCGGCGCCCAGTAGTCTGTGGTTTTGTAGAGAAACTCAGCGGTTTCGCTCAAGACAACGAAGCCGTGGGCGAAGCCGGGAGGTATCCACAACATGCGTTTGTTGTCTGCACTCAGGATGACAGTCTCAGACTTGCCGAAGGTGGGCGAACTCTTGCGGATATCCACCACCACATCAAGCACCTCGCCTACTACGGCACGCACCAATTTTCCCTGTGGTTGCTGGATCTGGTAATGCAAACCGCGCAACACATGGCGCGCCGACTTGGAGTGATTGTCCTGTACGAAGGGAGTGGTGATTCCCGTCACCCCGGTGAAGCGCTTGGCATTAAAACTTTCGTAGAAGAAGCCGCGCGCATCGCCGAACACTTTGGGTTCGATGATGAGGATGTCCGGGATCGAGGTCGGGATGGCCTGCATGTCAGAACTTTTCTTTGAGGATGGCAAGAAGGTATTGCCCGTAACCGTTCTTGGACAAAGGCTGTGCAAGCGAGTGCAATTGTTCGGCACTGATATAACCTTTGCGATAGGCGATCTCTTCCGGGCAGGCGATCTTCAAGCCTTGACGCTTTTCCAGTGTCTGGATGAACAGTGAAGCCTCCATCAAGGAATCATGAGTGCCCGTATCCAGCCATGCACTGCCACGACCCATCACCTGAACGTCAAGTTTGCCGCGTTCCAGGTAGATCTGGTTGACGGTGGTGATCTCCAACTCACCTCGTGCAGAAGGCTTGATAGATTTGGCGATATCGACCACTTCGTTATCGTAAAAATACAGGCCGGTGACTGCGTAATTCGATTTCGGATTCTTGGGTTTTTCTTCCAAGCTCAATGCGTGACCGTTAGTATCGAAATCCACAACACCGTAACGTTCCGGGTCTTGCACATGATAGGCAAAGACGGTGCCGCCGCTGGGTTTGTTTGCGGCTGCTGAAAGGGTCTTTTCGAAGTCATGCGCGTGAAAGATGTTATCGCCTAACACCAAGGCGCAAGTATCCTTGCCAATAAACTCTTCACCGATGATAAAGGCTTGCGCCAGTCCGTCCGGCGAGGGTTGGACCGCATAGGTGAGATTGATTCCCCAGCGTTTTCCATCCCCTAGTAGTTGTTCAAAGCGCGGCGTGTCCTGCGGGGTGGAAATCACCAGTATGTCGCGTATCCCCGCCAGCATCAGGGTGGACAGCGGGTAGTAGATCATCGGCTTGTCGTAGATGGGGAGCAATTGCTTGGAGACGGGCAGAGTCACCGGATACAGACGGGTGCCGGATCCACCGGCGAGGATGATGCCTTTCATGTCGCGCTCCTGTTGGCGTAGTTCTTCTGCACCCAATGTTGGTAGTCACCGCTGGTGACGCCTTTGACCCAATCGGTATTGGCGAGGTACCAAGCCACGGTCTTGCGCAGGCCGGTCTCGAATGTTTCTTGCGGTTTCCAGCCGAGGTCTTGGGCGATTTTGGTGGCATCGATGGCGTAGCGTTTGTCATGACCGGGACGGTCTGCCACGTAAGTGATGAGTTTGTTGTGCGGTGTGCCTTGGGGATGCAGCTCATCCAGGATGGTACAGATGGCTTGCACGACTTCCAGGTTGGTCTTCTCGTTCCAACCGCCGATGTTGTAGGTCTCGCCCAACTTGCCTGTTTCCAGCACGATGCGTAGGGCGCGTGCGTGGTCGTCGACGTAGAGCCAGTCGCGGATGTTGTCTCCCTTGCCGTAGATGGGTAGCGGCTTGCCGTTCACCGCATTCAAGATCACCAGCGGGATGAGCTTCTCGGGAAAGTGATACGGGCCGTAGTTGTTGGAGCAGTTAGTGGTGACGACGGGCAGGCCATAGGTGTGATGCCAGGCGCGCACCAAGTGGTCGCTCGATGCCTTGCTGGCCGAGTAAGGCGAGTTAGGTTCGTAGGCGGTATCTTCGGTGAAGAAGCCTGCATCGCCCAGGCTGCCATATACCTCATCGGTGGAGATGTGGTGGAAGCGGAAAGCAGCTTTGCGTTTTGCTTCCAAGCTGTTCCAGTGCGTGCGGGCAGCTTCCAGCAGGGTATAGGTGCCGACGATGTTGGTCTGGATGAAGTCGGCGGGGCCTGTGATGGAGCGGTCCACATGCGACTCGGCAGCAAGGTGCATGACCGCATCAGGTTGGTGTTCACGGAATACGCGGTTCACTTCTGCGGCATCGCAGATGTCGACTTGTTCGAATTTGTAGCGCGGATCGTCCGAGACAGACGCCAAGGATTGCAGGTTGCCAGCGTAAGTGAGTTTGTCGACATTGACGACTTTGTATTCAGTCTCGTTGATGAGCTGACGTACGACAGCGGAGCCGATGAAACCGGCACCGCCGGTGATAAGGATGGTTTTCATAGGATTCATTCGGTTGAGGGTTATGGTTTGGATTATGCCTTTTGCCGGAGTGCGCTGTCCATGAGCCTTAAGGCATGCATTGTTGCCCCTTGATTCTCATTGACGAATCGTAATCCCGCTTGCGCCATCGAGTGTGAATGTGCAGCATCGTTCAGGAGCTTGTTGAGTTGAGAGATGAGCTCCTCGGCATCGTTTACCTGTATCGCCGCCCCGCTGGAAACAGCTAGCTTAGTTGCTTGTGCGAAGTTGTAGGTATGTGGGCCAATGAGCACTGGCTTGCCAACCGCGCAGGCCTCGATCAGATTCTGCCCGCCGAGGGGCAGTAAGCTGCCACCGATAAAAGCGATATCGCATGCGGCGTAGTAAGCGAACATCTCACCCATGCTGTCGCCCAGGACGATCTGCGTATCACCACTGATCGCCTCGTCGGCGCTGCGACGTTGCGTGCGGAAACCGTGCTGTTCGATGAGGTTTTCCACCTCACCAAATCGTTGCGGATGGCGCGGCACGATGACGGTGAGCACGTTTTTATCCGCGATGCCTTGTAGGGCGTTCAATAACAGTTCTTCTTCCCCTTCTCTTGTGCTGGCGGCAAGGAAGATGGGCCGTGATCCAAATAGCGAACGCAAGTGCCGGCCTAGCTCAAGCATGTGTGCAGGAGGTTCGATGTCGAACTTGAGATTTCCCATGGTTGATACCGCACGTCCGCAAAGCCCCGCCAGCCTTTGTGCATCCGCGTCAGTCTGTGCGGCGATGAGATAGAGTCCGTGTAATCCCTCGTGGGTGAGGCGTGGGAGGCGCGCATATTTGGAGGCAGACTTTTCAGATAGGCGGGCATTGAGCAACAGCAACGGAGTATGCGAGGCATTGCAATGCCGGATGAGGTTGAACCAAACCTCGGTCTCAAGCAGAACGCCCACTTGCGGTTTGAAGTGATCGAGGAATCGCCGAACTGCGAAAGGGTAGTCGTAGGGCAGATAGACACGGATCACATCGTCGCCATATAACTGCTCGCTCGCGACGCGGCCGGTGGGCGTGGTATGGGTGAGGAGGATCCGGTGATCAGGATACTTCTCGCGAAGGCGACGCACTAAGGTTGCGGCCGCACGCGTCTCGCCGACTGAAACGGTGTGCAACCAGATGACGGGTTTGCCCGCGTTAACTGTGTATCGACCGAAACGTTCAGCGATATGGTCTAGGTATTCGGGCTGCTTACGCGAGCGCCACCAGAGATGGAGAAAAACGTAGGGGAACAGCAGCCAAAGTAATGCGGTATAGGCGAAACGCGAATCGAACAGTTTCATCATTTCAAGGCACTCAGCACGCGATCTAACTGTTGCATGACGTCCGCCACTTCTATCAAACGCATCGCATCGGGGTGGTGGACACGCGTGTTCCATGGCAACCGTTCGGGGTCTTTACCTAGATAGTTGCGGACAGCTTGAGGATAACGATCGACGCAATACTCCATACGCTGATAAGGGCCGGTGAGCTTGGGCGAAGCGACCGCGTAAAGGCCGATCACGGGCGTATCCATTGCTCTAGCGATGTGCACCGAACCGGTGTCGGGCGCAATCAGTACATCCACCTGACCTAATAAAGCGGCCAGTTGTTTTGGTGTGGTCTTGCCACAAAGATTCAATGTGCGATGGGGTGCAATAGACGCGAGTCGTTGGCATAACGCTTGTTCGGCAGTCGAGTTGCCGCCCGTCAACACGATGCTGCTGGAGGTCTGTCTGATCACCTCGGCGTAGCGCTCGGGCAACCAATTGCGCTCTGTCTTGCTGGCATGGGGATGTATCGCAATCAATGGGCCGGTGAGTTTGCTTAACTGTTCGCTTGCCCACGCATGGTCGGACTTTTCAACGGGCAAATTCCAAATCGCCTCGGCAGGCTGCCCTGTAAGCGTTTCGATGAAAGACAAGAAGCTATCGACCAGATGGCCGTCGTGGAATGGGATGCGTTTGTTACAAAATAGCCATTGACCTTCGCGGGCGCGGGTGCGGTCGAAACCAATCTTGAGCGGCGCATGTAAAGCAGGGTAGAGCAGATTAATACGCAGATTCGCCTGCATTGCCAGAACCCCATCGAAGTCGCGCTCTCGAAAGCGCCGATAGAAAGTACGATAGTCCGCGATAGAGTGCGGTTTATCCACGACCACAAACTGCACGCCCGGCGTGCGATGTAACATAGAATATGTGAGCGGGCTTGTGAACCAAGTGATCTCTGCCTCAGGTAATGCTCTTTGCAAAGCACTGACGGCGGCACTAACCATGACCACATCGCCGAGTGCGGAGAAGCGGACGATGGCGATGCGCGGTTTGTACGAGAGATGGGAGAGCACAGGATAGCTAAGCAAATAGACCTCTGCATTGTAACGAAACATGCTCCATCACGGTTTGGCACTCGTGACGTGAGGGGGGGCGGAGCTAAAAAATATATAGGCCATCAATAAGCTAGGTAAAACAATGGGTCGCATAATAAAATGCGCATCTTACAAATAACTCAAAGCTAACTGAATTGGTTAGCCAATTCGCTTTTAAGAAGCGAATAACATTGCTATTCAAATCTGATTGAAAATGGCGTGCTACATACCTAAAAGGCGCTAACTAGATCGTAAGGAGATTTAAACATGAAAGCAGTCATACTTGCCGGCGGTCTGGGAACGCGCATCAGCGAGGAGACATCGACCCGTCCCAAACCTATGGTCGAGATTGGAGGCAGACCCATCCTGTGGCACATTATGAAGGGTTACTCTTCTCATGGTATCAACGAATTCGTAGTGTGTTGTGGTTATAAGGGTTACGTCATCAAGGAATATTTCGCCAACTATTTTCTGCACATGTCGGATGTCACGTTCGACATGGAACAAAACAAAATGGAAGTACATCAGCGCTATGCCGAGCCGTGGAAGGTGACGTTGGTTGATACGGGTGAGGACACCATGACTGGTGGTCGTTTGAAGCGCGTTAAAGAGTACGTTAAAGACGAAGAAGCATTCTGCTTTACCTATGGTGATGGCGTGAGCAACGTCAACATCACCGAACTGATTGCTTTTCATAAAGCACAAAAAGTTAAGGCGACACTGACAGCCACCTTGCCGCCGGGACGTTTTGGTGCGCTGGATATGGTTGGTAACAAGGTCAACAGTTTTCGCGAAAAGCCCCAAGGTGACGGCGCCATGATCAACGGTGGATTTTTCGTGCTATCCCCTCAAGTCATCGACTACATCGTCGATGACAAAACCACCTGGGAGCGCGATCCGATGGAGCGCCTTGCAGAAGAGGGCAATTTGGCGGCGTTTCATCACGAGGGATTCTGGCAACCGATGGACACCTTGCGTGACAAAATACACCTCGAAGAATTGTGGCAATCCGGCAAAGCACCGTGGAAGGTATGGAAGTGAGTCCAACATTCTGGAAAGGTAAGCGTGTTCTATTGACTGGACACACTGGCTTTAAAGGGAGCTGGCTATCGCTTTGGTTGCAATCGATGGGTGTGCAGGTAGTTGGTTACGCATTAGCGCCGCCAACCAACCCCAGCCTGTTCGAGGTTGCAGAAGTCAGTGCAGGAATGACCAGCATCATCGGCGACATCCGCGATCTGGAACATTTGCGCAAAGTATTCGCAGAACACCAACCGGAGATCGTGATCCACATGGCGGCACAGCCGCTGGTACGTTATTCCTACATCGAACCGGTCGAGACCTATTCCACCAACGTGATGGGTACCGTGAATCTGCTCGAAGCCGTGCGTAACACAAAGAGTGTCAAAGCCGTGGTGAACGTCACCACCGACAAGTGTTATGAGAACCGTGAATGGGCTTGGGGATATCGAGAGAATGAAGCAATGGGTGGTTACGACCCCTACTCCAGCAGCAAAGGATGTGCTGAATTGGTGACTGCGGCCTATCGCAACTCTTATTTCGATCCCGAGAAGTGCAAAGAACACAGTGTGGCGATCGCATCCGGCAGAGCGGGTAACGTTATCGGCGGCGGTGATTGGGCAGAGGACCGCCTCATTCCTGACATCATGCGTGCCATCACCCAGGGCAAGCCGGTCAACATCCGCAACCCGCATGCCATCCGGCCATGGCAGCACGTGCTAGAACCTTTATCCGGTTACTTGGTGCTGGCACAAAAACTCTACGAAGAAGGCTCAACTTGTGCGGAAGGTTGGAATTTCGGGCCGAACGATGAAGATGCCAAGCCAGTACAATGGATCGTGGAGAAACTAACTCAGGCTTGGGGTGAGGGGGCGTGTTGGGTATTGGACGGAGGCGACCACCCGCACGAAGCGCACTATCTTAAGTTAGATTGTTCTAAGGCGAAAGCGAGACTTGGTTGGCATCCTAAATGGCATCTGGATGAAGCGCTTAGTGCCATTGTTGAATGGCAACGCGCCTATCGTGATGGGCAAGATATGAGAGAGTTTACGCAAACTCAAATACATAGCTTCCTAGGAAGTTCTTTAAAAGAAATTTAACGCGGTGTTTATGTAATGAGAAGTGGCCTTAATCTAAAGGGCACAAAACTTAAGGTAGCAAATGAAGGGAAAGCCAATGAATGCCACCAATAATATTTTTGATGATTTATTTGTCTTAGAGATGGCAAGTAATCATCAGGGCGATGTGGATAGAGGATTGAGAATCATTCAGCAATATTCAAAAATCGTTCGTTTCAATAACGTTCGTGCGGCCATCAAGTTGCAATTTCGCGACCTTGATAATTTTGTTCATAAGGATTTCACAAGTAGAGATGACATAAGATATGTGAAACGGGTCAATAACACTAGGCTTAGCAAGGATGAGTTTGCACAGATGGTTGATGCGATTAAGAACAGCGGTTGTATTCCAATGGCCACGCCATTTGACGAAAAATCCGTTGATTGGTGTGTTGAATTTAATATGCCAATCATTAAAGTTGCCAGTGCGGACAATAACGATTGGATGTTGCTGGAAAAAATTGCTAAAACGCGAAAGCCGGTGATAGTGTCGACTGGCGGAATGTCACAGAAAGACCTTGATGATCTAGTTCTCTTCTTTGAACATCGTAATATTCCCCTAGCGTTAAACCATTGTGTGGCTGCATATCCTCACGAAGACTCCGAGGCGGAGCTAAACCAGATTGACTTCTTAAGAGAGCGCTACCCCGATCACGTGATCGGATATTCTTGCCATGAATATCACGACTGGACTTCGTCTGTGCAGATTGCCTACGGCAAAGGTGCGCGCACTTTTGAGCGGCACATTGATATCAACGATGACGGATTTGAGGTGGCTCAATATTCTTCTCTCCCCCATCAAATCGACCAATGGTTTAAGGCATGGCACAAGGCCGGTGAAATGTGCGGCAACTCATCGAAGCAACGCCGTGTGCCTTTGGCAAGAGAAATAGCCTACCTCGATTCTTATATCCGAGGTGTATATGTAAAGCACGACTTAAAACAGGGGCAGCTATTGACGGAAGAGGATGTCTACCTTGCAATTCCTTTACAAAAGGGACAAATATCTTGCCGAGAGCTTATGTTGGGAAAATATGGACATCGTCTTTTGGCCGATTGTGCCAAAGACTCTCCATTGACCATTGACAAAATCGATACCCCATATACAAGTAGCTCGCAATTGGTAGAGGAAATTCGGAATCGAGGGATTTGACGATTTGAAGATAATCAGTGGCTCGGTAGATTGAAATAAGCGGCGTGTTTAATGAAAGAGATCGGCATGAATAAAGATAATTTGAAGCAGCAAATACTGAGCCTGGTTGAACAGTACAGTGCGTTGCAATATGCGGCAAAACCATTTACTGCGGGCACTAGTGTCATACCACCCTCAGGCAAAGTCATCGGTGCTGCCGAACTGAAGAACATGGTCGAGGCATCTCTGGATGGCTGGCTCACTACCGGCCGCTACAACGAGGCATTCGAGAAGCGCTTCGCTGAATTTGTTGGCGTACCTTATGCACTGACCACCACCTCCGGTTCATCGGCTAACCTGCTGGCATTCACAGCGCTTACCTCGCACAAGCTGGGCAACCGTGCGCTGAAGGCGGGCGATGAAGTCATCACTGTTGCGGCAGGTTTCCCCACCACCGTGAACCCCATGTTGCAGAACGGCATGGTGCCTGTGTTCGTGGATGTCGATCCCGCCACTTACAACATCGATCCGAGTAAGATCGAGGCGGCGGTAAGCGCCAAAACCAAAGCCATCATGATTGCCCACACATTGGGCAACCCTTTCGATCTGGATGCAGTCATGGCTATAGCCAAGAAGTACGATCTTTGGGTCATTGAAGATTGCTGTGATGCGCTTGGTTCGCGTTATAAAGGTCGGCACGTCGGTACTTTCGGTCACATCGCCACCTGTAGCTTCTACCCTGCGCATCACATCACCATGGGCGAAGGTGGCATGATCTTCACCAAAGACCGTGACTTGCGCACCATCATCGAATCATTCCGTGATTGGGGGCGTGATTGTTACTGCGGTCCGGGTTGCGACAATACCTGCGGCAAACGCTTCGGCCAACAATTAGGCTCACTGCCGATGGGTTACGATCACAAGTACACCTACTCGCATTTGGGCTACAACCTCAAGATCACTGACATGCAGGCCGCTTGTGCCTTGGCGCAGATGGATCGTTTGTCGGAATTCGTTGAGACACGCAAACGCAACTTCGCCTTCCTAAAGGAGCGCCTGCAATCTTGCGCAGAGTTCCTGATCTTGCCGGAAGCCACTGCAGGAAGCGAACCTTCTTGGTTCGGCTTCCCTATTACCGTAAAGGAATCTGCGGGCGTGGATCGCGTCGAACTGTTGAAGTATCTGGATCAATACAAAATCGGCACACGCTTGCTATTCGCGGGCAACCTCACGCGTCAGCCGTATTTCGAAGGCCGTAGCTATCGCATCAGCGGCGAACTGACCAATACCGACAACATAATGAATAACACGCTCTGGATCGGTGTGTATCCCGGTCTGAGCGAAGAGATGCTGAGTTTCGTGATCGAGAAGATCGAAGCGTTCTTCGGATTGTCGGGCTGGTAACTAATGGCTCACAATCGGCTAGAGGACGATCTAAAGGCTATTCTTGACCAAGGTGCACTGATTTGGCCGTCATTAAAAGGTGCACGTTTCTTTATTACTGGAGGAACGGGATTTATCGGCACGTGGATGTTGGAAAGCTTTGTCTGGCTGAATGATCATCTAGATTTAGGTATGCAAGCAGTCGTGCTAACTAGAGATGCGGCAGCATTCACCAGAAAATCGCTTCATATAGCAAGTCATTCAAGCATTACCTTGTTTGTCGGCGATATTCGAAACTTTTCTTTTCCCGAAGGTCAGTTTTCGATTGTTATTCATGGCGCCACAGACGCTAGTGCCAAGTTGAATGCCGAAGAACCACTTAAAATGTTCGATACGATAGTTGAGGGGACGCGCAGGACGCTCGATTTTGCTGTGCAAGCTGGAGTAGATAAGTTTCTCTTCCTTAGCTCTGGGGCGATATATGGGGAGCAGCCTGCTCATATTCAGCACTGTTCAGAATCGGATATCAACGGCCCAGATTGCGCAAATACAAATTCTGCCTATTCGGAAGGAAAGCGAGCTGCCGAGCTACTTTGTTCTATATACGCTAAGCAGCATGGCATAGAGGCAAAGATAGCAAGATGTTTTGCTTTTGTTGGGCCTCAGTTACCGATAGACAGTCATTTCGCGATTGGAAACTTTATTCGCGATGCCATGAAGCAAAATCCGATACAAATAAATGGGGACGGGACGCCGTATCGTTCTTATCTTTATGCTGCAGATTTGACCTTGTGGCTTTGGACTATTCTTGTAAAAGGGAAAACCTCCACGCCTTATAACGTAGGGTCAGACGAGGCGATCAGTATCGGAGAATTGGCAACTTTGGTTGATCGCACATTAGGTGGAAATGGCATCAACATCAGGGAAAAGCCGCAGTTAGGGGTTACTGCAAGGCGCTATGTGCCATCGGTCAAGCGTGCAGAAACCGAACTTGGACTGAAACAAACAGTGACGTTAGAACAGGCAATCATTAAAACAGCCCATTGGCATGGCTGGAAGGAGCATTCATGAAAATCAGAGTAGCAGATTATTTGGCAAAACGAATTGCGGAGGCAGGGGTGCGCCATGTTTTCATGGTATCCGGAGGCGGGGCGATGCACCTCAATGATGCCATCGGTAAAAACAAGAATATCGAGTACGTCTGCAATCATCATGAACAAGCCTGCGCGATTGCAGTAGAAGGATATGCCCGAGTGACGGGTAATGTGGGCGTCGCAGTGGTGACGAGCGGACCTGGGGGAACGAATGCTGTGACCGGAGTTTTGGGTCTATGGTTGGACTCCATTCCTGGGATGTTTATTTCCGGCCAAATAAAATATGGTACTACTGTCGAAAGCTCGGGATTGCCCTTGCGTCAGCTAGGAGACCAAGAGGCCAACATCATTGAAATCGTCAAATCCATTACAAAATATGCGGTGATGGTGCGCGACCCAAAGAGTATCCGCTATCACTTTGAAAAAGCACTGTACCTCGCACGCAATGGGCGACCGGGTCCAGTTTGGCTGGACATCCCGCTAGATGTTCAGGCTGCGATGGTTGAGGAGGATGAGTTGCTTCTTTACAGTCAGGCAGAGGATCGTATTTGTTTTGACTCGGAAACTCTTAAGGCGCAGGCCGCCGAGATCATTGAGAGGGTCCGAACCGCAAAGCGGCCCGTGTTCCTTGCGGGCAACGGAATACGACTCGCTGGCGCCATGGATATTTTTCATGAAGTGGTCGATCTACTGGGCGTTCCCGTTCAAACGGCCATGGGCGGCAATGATGTTATCCATTCTGACCACGAGTTGTTTTTCGGGCGTCCGAGTGTCACGGGTGATCGATCCAGCAATTTCATTGTTCAAAATTCGGATCTACTACTGGCTATAGGTGCGCGTCTGGGAGTTAGGACCGTTTCCTATTTGTTTAAAGCCTTTGCGCGCGACGCATATCGAATTGTTGTCGATGTCGATTCGGCAGAACTAAAGAAACCAACGATCTTTCCAGACATGCCTGTTCATTGCGATGCCAAGATGCTCCTAGAGGAGATGGCACACCAACTGCGTGGTAAGCCACTGCATCGTAAAATTGATTGGATCGAATGGTGTAAAGAACGTCGTCGTCGTTATCCTAGCGTTACACCAGAATGGCGCGCGCAGAAAAATCTTGTAAATTCATTCTATTTCGCAGATATGCTCACAAGCGAAACATCGGCCAATGACGTGATCGTCCTTGCTAATGGTGCAGCAAATACTTGCACCTTTCAGGCGGCTAAACTCAAACAAGGACAACGCTTATTTACCAATTCAGGATGCGCTTCGATGGGCTACGATTTGCCAGCCGCTATTGGAGCATGCTTTGCCAATGACCGGAAACGAGTGGTCTGTATTGCAGGCGATGGCAGCATCCAAATGAATTTGCAGGAATTGCAGACCATCGTTCATCACAAGCTACCCATTAAGATATTTCTACTTAACAACAATGGCTACACCTCCATTCGCTTGACGCAAGATGCATATTTCCCAGGTGATTACATAGCTGCCGATCCTAGTAGCGGAGTGACATTCCCGGATATACAAAAGATATGTGCAGTGTATGGCATACCGTCAAATAAAGCAGAGAATCACCAAGAGTTACAAGAAAAGATTCGTCAGACGTTAGCAATTTCAGGCCCAGCGCTCTGCGAAATAATGATGGCATCTGACCAGCCCTTATATCCCAAGCTGGCATCAGTAGTTAAACCCGATGGAACCATGGTCTCCAAGCCGTTAGAAGACATGTTCCCATTCCTAGAGCGTGAAGAATTCATGGGAAACATGATTATTGAGCCTTGGGATAATCAGTAACCATGGGGTTGAAAGTGGGGAATCTGGTCGAAAATCTTAGCGTACTGTGCGGAGATCCGACCAAAGGATTGCCAGAAGAAGTATTTGTATTCGCCAGCCAAATAACCCCTTTAGTAAATGTCGATTTACTCATCAAGGACGACAGCAAGGGTGTTCTTTTAACATGGCGCGACGATGGTCATTACGAGGCAGGTTGGCATGTCCCGGGAGGGATCATTCGTTACAAGGAGACATTGGCTGATCGTATTGCTGAAGTTGCGCGACTCGAACTGGGTGCTAAAGTTTTCCATGAGGCTGAGCCTATGGCAATCAATCAAGTCATTCATCCAACAAACAAGACTCGTGGACATTTCATATCACTACTTTTTGCCTGCCGTTTAGTTTCACCGCCGTTAGATTCACTTGCTGCATATGCAGAGCTTCAAAGTGGGCATTGGCAATGGCACAAAAAATGCCCTGTGAACTTGATTACAGTTCAAGATATTTACCGATCTCATTTCTAGCTTGGCCATACCTATGAAAAAGTTAATTTCCATCGTTATTCCTGCCTACAATGAACAAGACAACATTGAAGAGTTGGCTAAACGTTTACAGGGAGTTTTTTCTGCCAATCCAAATTACGAATTCGAAGCAATCATCGTTGAGAATGGCTCACAAGACCAAACTTTCGAGAAATTGCTGGCCGTATACCAGCGCGACAGTCGATTCAAAATTTTGCAATTAGCGCGGAATTTCAGGATGGATGGTGGAATTACAGCCGGACTCAATTATGCATCTGGCGATGCCGCAGTCATCATGACAGCAGATCTGCAAGACCCTCCCGAACTTATCACCGAATTTATAAGAAAATGGGAGGAGGGGTATGAAAACGTATTTGGCATGGTCACCAAGCGCAATGGTACAAGCACGCTAAGAAGATTTAATTCGCAGCTCTTTTACAAAATTGCGAATGCGCTGACAGGCGGGATGATTCCGAAAAATGTTAGCGACTTCAGATTAGTGGACAGAAAAGTCTATCTAACCATTAACTCTATCCATGAAAGGAACCGCTTCGTTAGGGGGTTATTTGCTTGGGTGGGCTTCAAATCTATAGGGATAGAGCACGAACGGGCAGAGCGTTTTGCCGGGGTCTCTGGTGCGCATACTTTCAAAGTGATTGAGCTGGCACTTAAGGGGATATTCGCTCACAGTTATGTCCCACTTAAATTTATCACCGTTACGGGTATCTTGGTCTCAACACTAGCATTCATCTTGTTGGCGTGGACAGTCACTAAAGCCAGCTTATGGGGAGTTCCATTCGATGGCTATGGAACTATCATGACAGTCATGCTGCTGATGTTCGGCATAATGTTCACGATGCTAGGCGTTGTAAGTGAATACATCGGCTTGATTTACGAGGAGGTAAAGCAACGCCCGAATTATGTAGTTCGTCAGACCAAGGGTCTAGATGCTTAAAAGAGCTTGGCATAACGACAAGTTTCGTTATCTTGCTATTGGCGGATATAACACCATCGTGGGTTATGGTGTCTTTGCGGTGCTTTGGATATTTTGGGGACACACGCTACATTACATAACTGCACTAGTTATCAGTCATATTATTTCAGTAATAAATGCATTCTATGCCTACAGAGTGTTGGTGTTCCGCAAAAAAGGAGATGTGTGGAACGACTTTGTCAAGTTCAATATGGTTTATCTAGGGGCCTTTTTATTTAATCTACTTGCGTTGCCAGTATTGATTGAAGGCGCGAATTTGCAACCACTTTTGGCGCAAGCATTGCTGGTTATTTTGACAGTCTTGGCTAGTTATATTTTGCATAGACGCTTTACCTTTAGGCTTGATTGAATAGTTATCATGC
>JARCRR010000050.1 GCA_029850565.1 Gallionella sp.
GTCGTTTCTTGCACATGATGGCGGAGAATGCGCTGCACAACCGTCCGCCCTTGGGCGTGGTGCGCGATTTCGTGGTGGGCAAGGAGAACAAGATCGATCTTAAGGTGAACGGCATCACCCCCTTCGTCGATGCGGCGCGCATCTTCAGTCTGGCCGCCGGTGTTTCGCAGACCAACACCATCCAGCGCCTGCGTGCGAGTGCCGAGAAGCTGCGGCTCGATCCTTCCGAACTTGATGCGTGGGTCGATGCGCTTTTGTTCATCCAGGTATTGCGTATGCGCCATCACGACAAAGTCAGCGCTCAAGGCGCGAGCGATGAGGTGCTGGACAATCTGATCGATCCTGAAAAACTGAACGAACTGGATAGACGCATCCTGAAAGAAGCCTTCCGCCAAGCGCGCAAGCTGCAAGCTAGGTTGGCGATGGAATACCACTTGTGAAAATGAAAAATCAGCCGCGCACTGTGCATCCGTGGCCAAAAGAGGTTTTTAAATGAATTGGCTGAAGCGCTGGTTCGGCAACGAACCGCAGTTGAGTGTGGAACAACAGCAACGCTTCGATGCGTGGCTGGCTTTGCCTCCCGCGATGCTGGACAGCCCGATTGCCACATCGCGTTGCGTGGTGGTCGATGTGGAGACCACCGGTTTGAACCTGATGCAGGACCGGCTCATCTCTATCGGTGCGGTGGCGGTGGTGAACGGCAAGATCGTGCTGGGCGATAGCTTCTATATCGTGTTGCAACAACAAGCGGCCAGCGACAAAGGCAACATCCTCATCCACGGCATCGGCCACACCGAACAACTGGAAGGAGAGCCACCGGTCGATGCCTTGTTGTCGTTCCTGGAGTTCCTCGGCAAAGACCCGTTGGTCGCCTTTCATGTCACCTTCGACGAGACGATGATCAAGCGCGCGTTGCGCGACTATCTCGGCCTCAACTTCAAACATCCTTGGCTCGATCTGGCCTATGTGATGCCGGGCCTCAATCCACCCTTGGCCAAGAAATATCGCGCATTGGATGATTGGATCGGCCATTCCAACATTCGCATCGACGCGCGCCACAACGCGCTGGCCGACGCGTTGGCCACCGCGCAACTGCTGCAAGTGGCACACGCACAGGCAGTGCAGAAGAACATCGCCAGCATGGCCGAACTGCACGATCTGGAAAAGAACCAGCGCTGGGTCAGCAGCGTAAACTGATCCAGCCTTATTGCTTGGAGCGCCCCTCTGCTTCGGAGGGAACGAAGTGATTGCCGAGCTGTAGCTGTATCGTCGTCTGATAGGTGGACAACAAGCGTTGCTCCAGTTGTGAGGCGCGTTCTGCCGATAGCGCCGGGGAACTGCCGATGCGCTTATCCAGGTTGTGCGAGACCCAGCCGTCCTGTGTGATCCAATCCATCACATCGCCGCGTACCGTGAAGGCTGCGCGATCTTCCATGCGTGTGTCGTCCGTCAGAGAGCGCCCCAAGCCCGCGTAAGGCGTCGACCATCCGCACAGATCGATCAGGGTGGGGACGATATCCACTTGGCTGCCGACACGCTGATCGATGCCTGCCTTCACGCCGGGGCCGACGATCAACAGCGGGATGTGGAATTGATTCGGCACATGTTCGGGTTGCTCCACGAACTCGTTGGCGTGGTCTGCCGTGATGACGAAGATCGTATCGTCAAAATAACCGTCGCGTTTTGCCGCGTCGATCATCTGTCCCAGTGCCCAGTCGGCGTAGAGCAATGTATTCAGGAATGCATCCCTATCGGTGCCGCCGGTATATTTGTTCCAGCGCGCATCGGGAACGATCCACGGCGTGTGGGTGGTCGAGGTGAAGACGAATCCCAGAAAAGGTTTGTTCGCTTGGGCGAACAGCTTGTTCGCTTCCTGAAAAGTGTTGTGATCCCAAGTTCCCCAAGTGGAGGCCTGCTTGGGGTGTTCATGCAAGTTGGGGATATCTTCCGCACCGCGATATTCTTTGAAGCCCGCACGTGCGGCGATGGCATCGAAATGGAACGAGCTATGGTCGCTGCTTTGCAGGAATATCGTCTGGTAGTTCTGTTGGTGCGCCAACTCGCCCAAGAAGCTCAAGCGGTTCTGCTCCATCCCCAAGCCCAGCAAAGGCATGGAAGGCAAGGTGGGCTGGCTGGCGAGTATCGCCGCGGCACCCTGTATGGAACGTTGGCCGTTGGCGTAGAAGCGCGTGTAGAGACGGCCCTGTTGTGCGAGCCGGTCGAAGTTCGGCGTCGCGCCCAGCGGCGGAAACTTCATCTCGCGGCGCACGGCGTCGATATGCAACGCGCCCCAACTTTCCAACATCAACACAACGACATTGGGTTTCTTTTTTGCACTGCCGGTGGATGTGCGAAACAGCGGGTAATCTGCATTGGCGAAACGGATGCCGGGGCTGGAGAGTTGCGCTTGCGTCATCGCCACGGCCTGCTGTTGCGGCATGAACGATTTGACCGGCGGCTGTTTTTCCACCAAAGCACGCGACATCGCGAATGCGCCGTTCATGGTCAAGTAGCCCTGTTCCAAGGAGTCGGAGAAGAAGGCTTCGCCGACGCCCATCGGTTTGCCGGAATAGCCGCCCCGTTCTGCCAACAGCAACACGAAGAAGATGAGAGGCAACATCAACAAGCGCAACCACGGGGTTTCCGGATGGGCGGGGACGAGCTTCAGCAAGCGCCACCAGAACCACCCGCCCAACGAGGCGGCGATGGCGAACAACAACAGCGCAGTGCGATATTGCGCGAACGCGATACCAATCATCGAATCCACATCATTGGAGAGCGTGTTGATCTCCGAGCCGATGTGTCTATGCACCTGGCCGAAATAGATCGTGTCGATCACCATCAGGACGATGAAGCATAGCCACGCGACGAAGATGAAGCCGCCCCATAGGTTCTGCCAGTAGCGGTGATGGCTCCAGCGGAACGGCAATAACATCAGCAACAAGGGGACGCCGATCAGCAGGGCGGCCATGGAGACATCGAAGCGCAGGCCGGCGATGAAAGCGACCAACACCTGACCCAGGCTCAATCCGCCAAAGTCATCCGGATAGATCAGATACAAAGCGAGGCGCATCACGCTCGCAGGCAGAATGAATATCGCCAGCAGGATCACGATGCGCAGATAGGGGTGGGAGAGCCACGGTGACAATCGTTTGATCATGTTTGCGTGGATGAAGAGGGTTGGCGAGTCATGGGCTGAATTATAATTCGCCCGTAGCCGCAGAGGCGGCGACTTGGGCAATGATAGGGCGATGACTAATCCATACAAAGGCAAGACCGGACTCAAACGACTCTGGAACGCGACGTTCTATTCCATGGCCGGGCTACGCGCGGCATTCCAGCACGAAGACGCATTCCGCATGGATGTCTTGCTGGCGGCGATCCTGATTCCGGCCGCCTTCTTTACCTCGGCGAGCGGCCTCGGCAAGGCGCTCATGGTGGCGAGCGTGCTGCTGCTGCTCATCGTCGAACTGTTGAATTCCGCCATCGAAGCCGCTGTCGACCATACCTCGCTCGATCATCACCCCTTCGCCAAGCGCGCCAAAGACATCGGCAGCGCGGCGGTGTTCATCAGCCTGCTGACGATCTGCGCGGTGTGGGGACTGGTGCTATTAGGTTGAAATTCATAGGTCTAATTTGAGACCTATTTAGGCGTGATAGCATCCATACGCGTATAACAAACACATTAATTAATAAGGAAAACATCTTGGGACTGAGTACAAACACTATTCTTGAATCCGCAGTGAATATGGTCGCAAAACTGCACTCAAAATTTCCTGCTGAACATCTGGATATTGGCTCGGGACATGGGGATTTAATTCAGCTACTTAGGAATCGCTTCGAGCTGCAATCCTCTGCCTGTGATTACACCGACACCTTAATGGAACTTGAAGGCGTTAAAGTGAATGTGGCTAATTTAAATTCATCAGGATTGCCATATCCAGATGCAGCTTTTGATTTGGTCACTTGCACAGAAGTGATAGAACACTTAGAGCATTATCGTTTTACGCTGAGGGAGATGTACAGGGTACTCAAACCGGGCGGCACACTGGTGTTAAGCACTCCGAACATCTTGAATTTAAAATCGAGAATTCGATTTTTGGTCTTTGGTTTTTACAATCTATTTGGACCGCTTCACTTCCGTGAAAGTGATTTACACTCAACCAGTGGGCACATTAATCCCGTTTCGCTTTTCTTTTTGGCCCATTCATTGGTGGATTCCGGATTTAATCGAGTTGAGGTTTCAATTGATAAGCAACAGGGAACATCCAAAGCTTGGCTCATTCTTCTGTATCTCCCAATAAAATTATTTTCGGCTATCACTCTGCGAGGCGAGAAAAACAAATACAAGACGGTTGATGAATTCAACGAACCTTTTGTTACCCAGATGAATTCTTTGGATATCCTGCTAGGAAGAACAATTGTCGTGGGTTGCAAAAAGCCAAGTTGATTCGGAGTGGGGAGGTTTATGTCAGCCCCCCGTTTTCCAGCAATTACAAAGTTAAATGACAGCGGGTTCGTCAGTAAACCACTTACCGATCACCCCCTCGGCTTCTTCCATCCCCAACTTCTTCAAGCTAGAGAACAGTTGCGCCGAGCATTGCGGGAAGTGTTCCTGCAAGAAGGCATTCACCTCGCGCAAGGTTTGCGTGGACTGCTGGCGACTCAATTTGTCTGACTTGGTCAGCAGGATGTGCACGGGTTTTTGCGTGATGGCGAACCAGCCCAGCATCCATTGGTCGCGCTCGGTGAGCGGGTGGCGTGCATCCATGATGACCACCAAGCCTGCCAGTTCTTCGCGCGTTTGCAGGTATTCGCTCAGCAGTTGTTCCCAGTGCGCTTGTACATCGGGCGGTACCTTGGCGTAGCCGTAGCCGGGTAAGTCCACCAGGAAACGCTGGTCGCCCAAGTCGAAGTAATTCAGGTGTTGTGTGCGTCCCGGTGTCTTGCTGGTGAACGCTAGGCGGGTGTGATTTGCCAGCGTGTTGATGGCGCTCGACTTGCCCGCGTTGGAACGCCCGACGAATGCCACTTCCTTGCCGCCGTGGAAGGGCAGGTCTTTGATGTGGTTGACCGTGGTGTAGAAGGTCGCTTTTGAAAATAATCCCATTTGAACTCCCGAAAACTTACGGCAACGTCATTCCGGCCCTTCGGCATGCTCAGGATAAACTGGCTTGCAGCCAGGCCGGAATCCAGTAATTAAATAATTCCTGCAAAGCAGGACAAACCCCAATGCATGTTGAATAACTGCGCTGGATTCCGGCTTGCGCCGGAATGACGAAACAATAAAGAGTTTCGGGTTATTTCCAACCGGCAAAAATCTTATCCGCCGCCGCCACCGTCGCGGCGATATCCGCTTCGGTGTGCGCCGCAGATACGAAGCCCGCTTCGAACGCCGACGGTGCGAGGTAGTGTCCCGCATCCAGCATGGCGTGGAAGAATTTGTTGAATGCTTCCTTGTCGCAAGACATCACTTCGGCATAGCCGGTCGGCAAGGATTTGCTGAAATACAGACCGAACATGCCGCCCACCGATTGCGCGCAGAACGCGATGCCGTGTTTGTGTGCTGCTGCTGTGAGACCTTCGGTGAGTTGTTTCGCCAGTTTGGCGAGGTTGTCGTAGAAGCCGGGCGCTTGCACCAATTTCAATGTGGTCAGGCCTGCGGCTACCGCCACTGGGTTGCCCGACAACGTGCCCGCCTGATACACCGCGCCCAGCGGAGCGAGACAATTCATGATGTCGCGCCGACCGCCGAATGCAGCAGCAGGTAATCCGCCGCCCATCACCTTGCCCAAGGTCACGAGGTCGGGCTTGATGCCGTAATAGCCTTGCGCACCTTGCAGGCTGACGCGGAAACCGGTCATCACCTCGTCGAGGATCAACACTGCACCGTGCTGCGTGCACAGCTTGCGCATCGCATCGAGGAATTCGCGCTTGGGAGTGACCAGATTCATGTTGCCAGCGACAGGCTCGACGATGACAGCGGCGATCTCTTTGCCGAATTCGGCAAAAGCTTTTTCCAATCCGGCGGCATCGTTGTAGTCCAACACGGTGGTCAAGGCGGCAATCTCGGCAGGGACGCCGGACGAGCTGGGTTGGCCGAACGTCAGCGCACCGGAACCTGCTTTCACCAGCAGACCGTCCGAGTGGCCGTGATAGCAACCTTCGAATTTGATGATGCGTGAGCGACCGGTGAAGCCGCGCGCCAAACGGATGGCACTCATGGTCGCTTCGGTGCCGGAGCTGACCAGACGCACCATCTCCAAGCTGGGCAGTATCTTGCACAGCAGATTAGCCAATTCCAGTTCCGTCGCAGTCGGTGCGCCGAAGCCCAGACCTTGGGCTGCTGCGTCTTGTACGGCTTTCACCACTTCAGGGTGGCAATGGCCGACGATCATCGGACCCCACGATCCGACATAGTCCGTGTATTTCTTGCCGTCCGCGTCCCACACGTAAGCGCCCTGGCCGCGCTGGAAGAACAGCGGTGTGCCGCCGACGGAACGGAACGCGCGCACGGGCGAGTTGACGCCGCCGGGGATGACTTTTTGTGAGGCTTCGAATAATTCCTGGTTATGAGAGGTCATTGCTTAAGTCCTACTGAATAAAGTTGAAAATTCTTTTGCACTGGCTTCGATGTCCGGCGCATCCCATAAGGCTGAGATGACGGCCAGCGCATCCGCACCTGCCTGCACCAACTCGGCACCATTCTGCTGTGTGATACCGCCGATGGCGACGATGGGTACGTGTATCTCACTGCGCACCGCACGCAACATCGATAGCTCTGCCTGCACTGCTTCGGGTTTCACGCTTGAGGGGAAGAACGCGCCGAACGCGACGTAATCCGCTCCCTGTTGCACTGCCGCCAACGCCAGAGGCGCGCGATTATAGCAAGACACGCCGATGATCTTCGATTCGCCGAGCAGGGCACGTGCCGCCGCCACGCTCCCGTCCTCGCCCCCCAGATGCACTCCATCGGCATCCACTTCTGCGGCTAGCCGCGCGTCATCGTTCACGATGAAGGTGGTATCGAATTCGCGGGTGAGTTGTCTTAAAGCCTGTGCTTGTTGCAACTGCGATGCGCCATCGGCGATCTTGTTGCGGTATTGCAGTACCCGCGCCCCGCCTTGCAATGCCAATCGGACTTTACGCAGCAACTCATTGGTGTCGGCGAGGTCCGGTGTGATGGCGTAAAGGCCATTGAGACATAATAATCTTTTCACTAAAACTCCGTCATACCTGCGAAGGCAGGTATCCAGTGATGAAAACAAACCTCGAAGCGGACAAAACCCTTGGCATCGTTCCGCTTGCGCGGGCTTTTCAATTATCTGGATCCGGCCTTCGCCGGTATGACGAGCTAGGGGGTGTTTAGGTTTATCGAAGAGATGAAATGACGAACTAGTGCCGTGTCTCTTCACCGTCTTTTTCTTCGCCGTCTTCGTCGCGCGCCCAGAACAAGCGATCCGGGATGTGCTGTCCCATGCCGGGACGGAAGCCGTATTTCAGCGCTTCCCATGTGTATTCCTGCGCCTCATGCACCGCGTCTTCCATCGACAGACCGTTTGCCAACAAGGCGGCGATGGCCGAAGCCAGCGTGCAGCCGGAGCCGTGATAGATGCCGGGCAGACGCGGCCATGTGTCGGCACGCACGATGCCGCGCTCACCGTACAGGGTGTTGATGACTTTCGGTGTGTTCTCGTGGGTGCCGGTGATAAGCACGTACTCGCATCCCAATTCCAATATGCGTTTGGCACTTTGCTCTAGTGTGGGGTCGTCCGATTCATTGTCTTCGTCAATGATGAGGCGGCGCGCTTCCATGCTGTTCGGCGTGAGGATGGTGGTCTGCGGCAACAGCAATTCGCGCATCGCATCCAACATGTCCTCGTTCGCCAGTTCATCACCGCGACCGGAAGCCAACACGGGGTCGAACACCAAAGGGATATCGGGATAATCGGAAATGACTTCGGCGATGGCGGCGATGTTCTCCAAACTTCCCAACAGGCCGATCTTGAAAGCGGCGACCGGCATGTCTTCCAGCACGGTACGCGCTTGATCCACCACCCAATCGGCATCCACGGCTTGCACATCGTCCACACCGCTGGTGTCCTGCACGGTGATACCGGTGATCACGGAAAGCGGATGGCAACCCATGCTGGCGATAGTGAGGATGTCGGCCTGCATGCCCGCGCCGCAGCTCGGGTCGGTGGCGGCAAAGGTTAGAACGATGGGAGGGACGTCAGACATGATGGGGTGTTGTTACGCATTGATTTGATAGGGCGTGATTCTACCCGAAACCCCCATCGGACGCGTCGGTTCAAGTGCTTGGCAGTGCAGGCAAACTCCGCAAGATTTGCTAAATCGAGCCGTGATTTAATACCCCATCGCAAACGGAAAGCGTATCGGGTGTCATGGACATAAGCGCGCAATGCATCAATTACGATGAGCGTCTGGGGCGTGTGACGGCCTATATCTACACCCACCTAGATGACGAATTGGATCTGAACACCCTGGCCGAGGTGGCTTATTTGTCGCCTTATCATTTTCACCGCATCTACCGGGCGGCTCGCGGCGAGACGATCGCTACCACGGTGCGCAGACTACGTTTACATCGGGCAGCCAGCCAACTCGCACAATCTTCCGTGCCAGTCGAAGATATATCGAGACAGGCGGGTTACAAAAACGTCCAATCTTTTACGCGCAGCTTCAATGCGACCTATGGCATGCCTCCCGCACGTTATCGCAGTCACGGCAACCACACGCAATATCCATCCCAACATTCTGACAGGAGTTTGGCTATGTACAACGTCACGCTTAAAACCATTCCCGACCTTGAGGTCGTCAGCATCAAACACCAAGGTGCTTACAACAAGATAGGCCCAGCGTATGACCTGTTGTTCGGCTGGTTGGGTAAACGCGGTCTGGTCGATGCGCAGACACGCGTGTTGAGCATCGGCTACGACGACCCCGCTACTGTTCCCGAAAACGAATTGCGCTCACGCGCTTGTGCCACAGTGAGCAAATCATGCACACTCGAAGCACCGCTGGAGCGCGTCATCATCGAAGGCGGGCGCTACGCCATACTGCGTTACAAAGGCCCGTACGATGCGTTGCCTGCCATCTACCAGTGGCTGTTCGGTACTTGGTTGCTGCAATCGGGATGCGAGTTGCGCGATGCGCCTCCGTTCGAGGAATATCTCAATACGCCGCTGGATACCGCTCCGGCAGAATTGCTGACAGATATCTACATTCCGCTGGCTTGAGGAGGCGAACATGGAGAAGATCGATCTCAAAAAAGAATTGAAGCCTCTATATCAGCCTTCCGCCAAAGAGGTGGTGCGTGTGGTCGTGCCGCCTATGGGTTACTTGATGGTGGACGGCAAGGGGGATCCGAACAACTCGCAAGAATTCGCCGATGCCATCACAGCGGTCTATTCGGTCGCCTATACCCTTAAGTTCATGGTCAAAAAGGGGGCAACTGCCGTCGATTATGGCGTGATGCCGCTGGAGGCTTTGTGGTGGGCGGACGACATGAGCAAGTTCTCGTCGGCAGACAAGTCGAATTGGCTGTGGACGGTGTTGGTTGCGCAGCCCGCTTTCATCACCAAGGCGATGGTGGAGGCGGCGCTCGCGGACGTGAAGAAGAGGAAAGACCCCGTCGCACTTCCCAAGCTACGCTTCGAGACATTCGATGAGGGCGTGTGTGCACAACTCATGCATGTCGGTCCCTTCAGCGAAGAGGGGCCGAACATTGAGCGGGTACATCGCTTTATCGAGGCAAGCGGGAGCAAGCGTCGCGGCAAGCATCACGAGATTTATTTGAGCGATTTGCGCAAAGCCGACCCGGCAAAATGGAAGACCATCATCCGCCAACCGATGGAATGAACGTGTTACTTGGTGTTGCAGTGATGGGTGATGCGTGCGAACTCGTCTACGCCAAGATTCTCCGCACGCAGTTGCGCGTCGATGCCAAGTAGCAGGAACTCATCTTCGGCCAAGAAACTCTTGAGCGTGTTACGCAATGTCTTGCGTCGTTGTCCGAAGGCGGTGCCGACGATCTGCGCGAACAGGGCCTCGTTCTTCACCACGATCTTGTCCGCAGGCATGGGGATCATGCGCACGATGGCGGAGTCCACTTTAGGCGCGGGTCGGAACGACTCCGGCGGCACATCCAGCAACTTCTCCATGTGGAAACGGTATTGCAGCATCACGGACAAGCGGCCGTATGCGGGGGTGGATGGTGCGGCGACCATGCGCTCCACCACTTCGTTCTGCAACATGAAATGCATGTCGGTGATGCGTGCCGCGTAGTCGGCGAAGTGGAACAGCAGTGGAGAGGAGATGTTGTAGGGCAGGTTGCCGACGATGCGCAGCGGTGTGCCCAGCGTCGCGAAGTCGAATTGCAACGCATCGCCCTCGTGGATGATGATCTTGTCTTGCGGGTAATCCGTCTTTAGGCGCGCGATGATATCGCGGTCGATCTCGACCACGTGCAGCTTGTTCAGTTGCTGCAACAACGGGCGCGTCAGTGCCCCCAGTCCGGGACCGATCTCCACCATATTGTCATTTGCTTCTGGGCGTATACAGCGCACGATGTCGGCGATGATGTTCTGGTCAACCAGAAAGTTCTGGCCAAAATGCTTTTTGGCTTTGTGATTCATTTGAATTTCCCCAAAAAGCATTTCAGAGAAGGCTCATGCGCGTAGCGCGTGATGCCGTAACTAAACATTTTCTTGGCTTTATGCGCGCTCATGCTGTGCCATTTCATGGGCGACCTTGATCGCCTCCAGTAAACTGCCAACATTGGCCTTGCCGGTGCCCGCCAAATCCAGAGCCGTGCCGTGGTCGACCGAGGTGCGAATGATGGGCAATCCGAGTGTGATGTTCACGCCTTCGCCGAAACTGGCGTGCTTGAGCACCGGCAGCCCTTGGTCGTGATACATCGCCAACACGGCATCGTACTCGCGCAAACGATGCGCGGCAAACAGGGTGTCGGCAGGAAGGGGCTGACTCACATTGAAACCCTCGGCGCGCAATCTATCCAGCACGGGGGTCATCACGTCGATCTCCTCGCGTCCAAGGTATCCGCCTTCGCCTGCATGAGGGTTGAGTCCGGCGACCAAGATGCGCGGTCGTGCGATGCCGAAACGACGTTGCAGGTCGCGCTGCATGATGCGCAGGATGGACTCCAATAGGGGAGAAGTGATGGCATCGGCCACTTCGCGCAAAGGCAGATGGGTGGTCGCCAGCGCGACGCGCATCCCACCACCTGCCAGCATCATCACCACGAGCGGTGTGTTCGTCTGCTCGGCGAGGTACTCGGTGTGACCCGTGAATGGGATGCCGGCATCATTGATGACTCCCTTGTGTACGGGGGCGGTGACCATGCCGGCGAACTCGCCGGACAGGCAACCTTGCACTGCGTGATGCAGAGTCTCCAACACATAAGGGGCATTTCGAGAGTCGAGTTTGCCGGCGATGACGGGCTGCGCCACGGGGATATGCAACACGCATAATTTCCCTGCCACCAAGGGCGTGGCGGAGGTGTAATCGTGCAGCGGGATATCTAGGCCAAGCTGTGCGGCACGTTGGGCCAGTAAAGCCCTGTCGGCGATAATCACCAGCGGATGTTGGTGCTGTGCCAACTGAAGGCACAGGTCGGGGCCTATCCCGGAAGGTTCGCCCGCGGTCACAACGAGAGGTGCAGTCACGCCCTATCCCCCACCCAAACCCTCCCCCGGAGGGAGAGGGGACGATCATATCGCTTCGCGATGATCACGACTCTAGCGGTAGTCGATGAAGGCGCGGTCACGCAATTGGCGTAACCAGTCTTGGTAGGCATCGTCCGATTTGTAGGAGCGGATGGCATTACGTGCCTGTTGTTTCTTTTGCTCCACGCTCACATCGGTGTTGCGGCGCTCCAGCACTTGGATCAGATGCCAGCCAAAGCCGGATTGCACCAAACTGCTCACCTGATTGGCCTTCAACGCATCCATCGCTTTCTCGAATTCTGGCACGGTCTCGCCGGGAGACAGCCAGTTCAGATCGCCGCCCTGGGGGGCGCTGCCGTCTTCCGAGTGCAGGCGAGCCTGTTCGGCAAAATCCGCGCCCTTGTCGATGCGCTGCTTGATCTCTTGTAAGCGCGCTTTGGCCTCGTTCTCTGAAACCAACTCGCTGGTCTTGATGAGGATGTGGCGTGCGTGGGTCTGGGTGATGAACACGGGTGTGTCGGAGGTCTTGCGTTCCAACAGCTTGATGAGGTGGAAGCCGGTCGGGCTGCGCAGCAACGGGCTGACCTCGCCGGGTTTCATTTTTGACAGCGGATCGGAGAACAAGCTGGGCAGCCGATCTGCCGGACGCCAGCCAAGCAAGCCTCCCTGTAGCGCATCTTTGGCATCGGAATAGCCAGCCGCGACCTGGGCGAAGGGTGCGCCGCCTTTCAATTTGGATTGCGCTTCTTCGGCACGGCGCTTGTAGGTCTGGATACTTTCGGCGCTTGCCTGTTCAGGTACTACGATCAGGATATGAGCGAGCTGGAGTTCTTCGCCCTTGTTGCCTTGGTTGGCTTGTGTGGCCAGATAATCTTCGATGTCGCTTTCGCTGATGAGCAGCTTGCTGTCGACCTCGCGCTCGCGCAAGCGGACGGAGACGATCTCCGCGCGTATCTCTTCGCGGAACTTGTTGAAATCGATCCCATCCTTTTCCAGCTTCGCTCTGAATGCGGCGACAGATTCGAACTTGTTCTGTTGCGCTACGCGGGTCAGCGCCTTTTCCAATTGAGCATCGTCTACGCGCAAGCCGTTCTCTTTGGCGAACTGGCTTTGCAACATCTCGGTGATCATGCGCTCCAGCACTTGTTTCTCCAGGATGTTGTTGTCGGGAAGAAGCGTGCCTTGTTTCTGTAGCTGCTTGATGGCGGCGTTCAGGCGCAGCGTGAGTTCCTGTTGCGTGATGACGTCGTCGTTCACCACCGCACGGATGCGGTCTAGCGTGACAGGTTCGGCTGCGCTTGCAGAAATGGATACGCAGCACAGTAAAAGCAAAAAGATCGATTTGATTCGCATATTCTTCTCAGGTTATTGCAGGCCTTTTACAGGCGTTTCGACGGGCAGGTCGTTCAGTTTGGTGTAGCCCGTCACGCTTGTGCGCAAAGCTGCGAGTGGATCGGAACCGATGCGAACGAGGTCGTTCAGTTCCAGTTGGATAAATATCCCGGTGGTACTTTCTTTAGTCGCTGTCGCAAAGCTTTGGGCGACCAGACGTAACGCCCAACAGTCGCGATTATACTCAAGCCCGCCCAAAGCCTCCAAGATACGGTCATCCTGCAGGGAATAGTTGAAGCGCCCCACGGCATGCCAGCGTCCGGAGATAGGCCACTGAGTCGAGATATCCATTTGGCGCAATACGTTGCGGGTGTAGCGATAGCCGAGATTGAGCAGTTTGCCTGCCTCGGGGTTGTAGCGAGCGGCCGCGTTATACGATTCGACATGCCCCAGATTCGGGTTGTATTGGAACAAACTGTCCAATTTCCACGAGCGGGTGAGCTTGCCACCGACCGTCGTCAAGATGTCGGAACGGCTGTTGCTGTCGGTGGGGGCAACCAGATTGACCTGAGGCGATTTGAAGCTGAAGCGTTCTGCGATGGCGATGCGTATCCGCTCCGTTCCGTCATCATCATCGATGGCGCGCGAGGTCAAGGCGAGTGTCATCATGTCTGCATCACCGACACGGTCATTTCCGAGAAAGCGGTTCTCGGTGAACATCTGACCAAAACTGAACGGTGCTTGCGCCGTATCGAAATTAGGCAGTTGGTTCTGTTCTTTGTAAGGGATGTGAACATAGTAGGCACGGGGCTCCAGGGTCTGCATGTAGCCGTTGCCCAGGAAAGAATCACTGCGCTCGAATATCAGCCCGCCATCGAGGCTCATGATGGGCAAGGTGCGGGAGTCGGTGGCGGCGTAGTTGCTGCTATTGGCATCAAGTACGTAGCGCGTGCTATGGATCCCCAGTTTGGGGGTCAAAAAATAGCCCGGGTCATGCAACAGGGGGTAACTGATGGAAGGGTAGATCATCAGGCGCTGACCATTGACCAAAGTCGGATGGCGGAAATCCACGTACTCGCTTGTCAGGGAGACGGTGCTACCGAACACCGCCTGCTGCGCATTCACGCCAATTTGTGGTTGTCGCCAGTAGGGGGCGACCACGGGAGTCAGCGGGTCTTGCAGAGTCTGGTAATGCTGCACACGAGCTGCCGCGCTCCACCAACCCCCCGAATAGTTCAGCACTCCTTCTTGTAACAAGTTGGTTTGCGAGGTGGCGTTCAAGTTGTCTGCCAGGTCGCGGTAGTAGGCATTGTCCGAGACCCGATTCAGGTTGAGGTAACCGCTGAAGCCCCCTCCCAATTGTTGCGCGTGTTTGAGCGATACGCGGACACGGTCACTATTGCTGATGAGATCCCCCTGCAAGACATCGGCGTGGATCTCGCCTGCCGAAGTCGGTTGCAGATACCTGAACTCATTATTGAGTTGTGTGCCGCGTTTTTTCATATATCGCGGCGACACGGTGGCATCAAAATTATCGGCCAAGTTCAGGTACAGCGGGATGGTCACTTCCGAACCGCCCGAGTTGGTACTTCCGAAAGTGGGGCCGAGCAAACCGGAGCGCCTGTTCTTGCTCAGCGGGAAGTTCATCCAGGGCGTATAGAGGATGGGCAGCCCCATGAAGACGACGCGCGCATTGTAGGCAGTACCGATCTGTGAAGCACGGTCGATGTCGAGGCGAGTCATCTTCAGCAACCAATCATCGTTATCTGCGGGGCAGGTGGTGTAGGTCGCTCCTTCGAATTCATATTCTTTACGGCTCGCGATGTGGGCGATTTGGGCTGTACCGCGCGCGCCGGTCTCGGTGAAGGTGAACTTCGGCAGTAGCATTTCGCCTACATTCGTGTCCATATTCATCTGGAGTCTGGGGCCGCTCACAGTGGTGTCATTTTGCTCGATCTGCACATTGCCTTCGGCGACGAAATCTTTGCTGACTTCGTCATAGGTCAGGATGTTGGAAGAAACGACTTGCCCATCCTGGCGGAACTCGGCGTTGCCGCGTGCCACCAACTGATCGCCATGTTTGGAGTCGATCTGGTCAGCGATGAGAAAGGTGGCGGTCTTTCCTTCAGTCATGGGTAATATGCTGAAGGTGCGGTCTATTTTGAGCGGGAAAGGGGCGTCCTCGCTGAATGCTAACGATGTCGATAGGACCAGCAATAGGGTGGACGCGACTCGTGGAAGGAAACGCATGGGCAGGGCAAATAAATTAAGGTGCTAAAATCGCACAAAAACCTCATTAAGGCAAACAAATGCAACGCCAGAAACAGCTTACCGAGTGGCTTTCCTCCCTCTATCCCGATCAAACGTTCACCATCGCACCCGCATCCGCCGATGCCAGTTTCCGCCGTTACTTCCGCGCCACGTTTGCAGATGGGTCTACCAAGGTGGTGATGGATGCGCCTCCGCAGCATGAGGATTGCAAACCGTTCCTGCATATCGGCAAGCTGTTCGAGGATGCGGGCACCCATGTGCCACATGTCTACGCGCAGGATCTGGCGCAAGGATTTTTGCTCTTGTCGGATCTCGGCAATACGACCTACCTGCAAGTGCTGGATGCAGAGAACGCGCGCCGGCTTTACGGCGAGGCGCTGGATGCGCTCATCAAGATACAACTGTCTTCGCGCAAGGATGAATTACCGGCCTACGATGAGGCATTGTTGCGTCGTGAATTGAACCTGTTTCCCGAGTGGTATATCGCCAAGCATCTGGGGGCGACACTCAGCGACAAGCAACAAGCCAAGCTGGAGGAGGTGTTCACCCGCATCCTCAAGAACAATCTGGCACAACCTTGCGTATACGTGCACCGTGATTTCCATTCGCGCAACCTGATGTACATCGATTTCCCTCTCTCTAACTCTCTCCCGCAAGCCGGAGAAAGGACAAATGAGAAAGGCAATTTTCTAATTTCGCCGGGAATCCTGGATTTCCAGGATGCTGTCTACGGCCCTATCACCTATGACCTCGCCTCCTTGTTCAAGGATGCGTACATCAAATGGGAAGAAGCGGAGATCATCGACTGGCTCATCCGCTATTGGGAAAAGGCACGCAAGGCAGGTTTGCCTGTGCGCGAGGACTTCGCCGATTTCTATCGTGATTACGAGATGATGGGGGTACAGCGCCACATCAAGGTGTTGGGCATCTTCGCTCGCCTGTATCACCGCGATGGTAAGGACGGCTATCTGAAAGACATGCCGCTGGTGATGGAATATCTGCACAAGGCCTGCGAGCGCTACATCGACCTCAAGCCCTTGCTCAATATCTTGCTGGAACTGAACGCACAGGTGGAGAAGGCCTAAGTCATGCGCGCGATGATCCTGGCCGCCGGACGCGGCGAGCGCATGCGTCCGCTCACCGATCTCACGCCCAAGCCGCTGTTGCAAGCGGGCGGCAAGCCGCTCATCGTGTGGCACATCGAACGGCTGGTGCGTGCGGGTGTCACCGATCTCGTCATCAATCATGCCCACCTCGGCATACAGATAGAGAAAACGTTGGGTGACGGCAGTCAGTTCGGCGCGACGATACGTTATTCGGACGAAGGCACTGCGTTGGAAACGGCGGGCGGCATTGCTTTCGCCTTACATCTGCTGGGCGACGAAACGTTCGCTGTAGTCAATGGTGACGTGTATTGCGATTATGACTTCGCTCATCTGCCCGCCCTTGCCATGCAGATGGAGCGCAATCAAGACAATATCCATCTGGTACTGGTCGATAATCCGCTGCATCATTCTGCCGGAGATTTTGGGTTGCAGGAATTGCGAGTGACGGACATCGCTCCCAAGCTGACATTCAGCGGCATCGGCTTATATCGCCCCAGTGTGTTTACCCACATCCCGCGCGGCAGCAAAGCACCGCTCGCTCCTTTGTTGCGCGAACAGATCGCCGCAGGCAAGGTCAGCGGCGAACATCATCGCGGCGTGTGGGTGGATGTGGGTACGCCGCAACGCTTGGATGAGCTCGACCAACAACTTCGCGCCCATTGAGTAACGACATCATGCCCATCACCCGCTCCAATCGCTTCGTCCTGAAGAACATCAAGCACATCGAGATGACCGGTGTGCTCATGCGCATATTCAGCTTTTCGCTGGTGAGTTGGCTGGGCCCCGCCAGTCCCTTCATGTTCGTCTGGGTGTTCAACACCATCGACGCGGTGATGTTGTCATGGTGCTCGTTACTCAAGAAAGATGCTGCTTACACGCTGCTCAACACCTTCTGGATACTGGTGGGTATCATCGGCATCTTGCGCGCGGGCGGGTGGTTGTAGCGACCTCATCGAGTATGAATCGGTTTATCATCTACCCATGACTCGCACCGCCCCCGATACAGCACCTTACACCGAACGTCGCAAGCACTTGCAAGACAAGATGCAGCGCGGCATCGCGCTCATTCCCACCGCGCCAGAAGTGGCGCGCAATGCGGACGCCCATTACGACTATCGTCATGACAGCCATTTTTATTACCTCACGGGGTTCGCTGAGCCGGGGGCTGTGTTGGTGGTGCTTGCCGGAGAGGAGCCGCAAAGCATCCTGTTTTGTCGCGAAAAAGATGCCGAGCGCGAGGTGTGGGATGGTTTCCGTTATGGGCCGGATGCGGCGACCGTGCATTTTGGCTTTGATGCGGCATACCCCATCGAGCAGCTCGACGAGAAGCTCGTCGAATTGATGGGCAATCAGGCTGCGCTGTTTTATCCGATCGGGATGGATGCCGTATGGGATGCGCGCATCCTCAAGTTGCGCGAAGCTGTAAAGGCAAAGGCGCGTACCGGTATTCGCGCACCCAACGAGGTGCGAGACGTGCGGGAACCGCTTAACGAGATGCGTTTGTTCAAGGACGCGCACGAACTGGACATCATGCGAAATGCCGCAAAGATATCCACCGGGGCACATCGCCGCGCGATGCGTTTCACGCGCCCCGGGCAATACGAATACGAAGTGGAAGCCGAGCTACTCCATGAGTTTTGCCGTTACGGTGCGCGCCATCCCGCCTACACCAGCATCGTCGCGGGAGGTGCGAACGCCTGCACGCTGCACTATGTGGGCAACAAGGCGCGACTCAGCGATGGCGATCTTTTGCTCATCGATGCGGGGTGCGAGCTTGAGAGTTATGCTTCAGATATCACGCGCACCTTCCCGGTGAACGGTCGATTCGGTGCTGCGCAGAAAGATGTGTACGAGATCGTGCTTGCCGCACAGGCGGCGGCTATCGCGGTGGCGAAACCCGTCAACTCATGGAACGCTCCGCACGAGGCGGCGTTGCGCGTTTTGGCGCAGGGATTCATCGATCTCAAGCTGTGCAAAGGGTCGGTCGAAGCCGTGCTGGAGAGCGAGAGTTACAAACAGTTCTATATGCACCGCACCGGTCACTGGTTGGGCATGGATGTCCACGATGTGGGCGAATACAAGATAGACAGTAATTGGCGACCTTTGCAGTCTGGTATGGTACTGACTGTGGAACCGGGCTGTTACATCCGTCCATCGGACAATGTGCCGCGTGAACTGTGGAACATCGGTATCCGTATCGAAGACGACGTGTTGATAACTTCGAATGGCAATGAAGTGTTGACACAAGCCGCACCAAAAACCGTAAGCGAGATCGAGGAGGTCATGCGCCATGAGTGATTCCAAATGTGATGTAGCCATCATCGGCGGCGGCCCCGTGGGTGCCGCTTTGGCGCTGGCCTTGCAAGGAAATGGCTTGCAAGTGGTGTTGCTGGAGGCGCGTGAATCAGAGGTCAACACCACCGATCCGCGTGCGCTGGCACTGTCTTACGGCACACGGCTTTTGCTGCAACGTCTCGGGGCTTGGGATGCTTTGCAGGACGTGAGTGGAATCAAGGTGATCGAAGTCACGCAGAAGCAGACTTCGGGACATACCACGCTACGTGCGGAAGAGATGAAGGTGCCAGACCTTGGTTATGTGTTGCCCTACACCATGTTGCACGCGGCATTGCAAAAAGCGTTGGTTCATTCGGATGTCACATGCATCTATGGTGCGACGGTGAGCGGTCTGAGCAGCAGCAACGATTCGGGAACCATCGAATATCAGCATCAGGGCGAAACACATACGCTCACCGCCCGCCTCGCGGTCGCTGCCGATGGAGGCAAGTTGCTGGAAGCATCGCACCCCCCGCAGATCACCGACTACGGGCAGAGCGGCCTCATCGCCCATGTCACCAGTTCGCAGCCGAGTACGGGCAAGGCTTTTGAGCATTTCACCTCTCAAGGCCCGATGGCGCTGCTGCCGTACTTGGACGGATATGAGCTGGTACTGACCGCCGCGCATGAGGCGGCGCAAGATATGCTGAAGTGGGATGACGCGACATTCTTGAATTATCTGCAAGGCCACTTTGGCGATCGTGTCGGTGATTTTGTCAGCATCGGCAAACGTAGTTGTTATCCGTTGCGTTTGAAGCGCGCGCCTGACATCACTTTTCCGCACACTGTACTCATCGGTAACGCAGCGCAGACGTTGCATCCCGTGGCAGGGCAGGGTTTCAACTTGGGCGTGCGTGATGCGTGGGAGTTGGCGCAAGTCATTCTTGATAGCGCGCCGGACAACATCGGCTCGGCCGCGATGTGTGCTGCTTACCGCAAATCGCGGCGTCTCGACAGGAATGCAGGTATTCGCTTTACCGATGGCTTGGTCAGGGTTTTTTCAAACGATATCCCCATGCTGGGACGGGTACGTTCTGCCGCGCTGACATTGCTGGATAACATTCCGTTGGCAAAGAGGTTCGTCGCGAAGCGCATGATGTTCGGTGCGAACGGATAAGGTTCGCGCCGGATTCACGCATCAAGATTTTTCTTGCAAATAAGCGACGAAGATCGCCCAGAGACCCAACACTAAATACCAGAAAAGTGCCAGTTCGGGCAGGCCAAGCCCCAAGAATGTCCAGCCCTTCACCGCGCATTCTCCCGAGCCATGCATCAGCTCTTGCCACACTTCGGCCATCGGAAAGTTCTGCAACATGAAATCGAGGCCTGGGCCGCAGGCGGGCACCTGGTCTTTCGGCAGGTGTTGTATCCAGATGTGACGCAAGGCGACGGCGACACCGCCGAGCGCTGTGAGCGCGATCAAGGTGGAATAGACCCAGCGTCCGATGCGTCCCGCATTGTGGATCGCCGCAACGAAGAACAGCACGCCGATGGCGATGAAGATGACGCGCTGCACCATACACAACGGACAGGGGTCTTCCCGCAGACCGTATTGAAGATACAAAGCTCCGCCGATCAGTCCGAGAACGACAAGGACACCGAGCAAGTAGAGCCAACGGCGAGAGATGTTGCGCCAGTCTTTCAGCATCATTCAGTCTCTTCTATCCACGTCGCCTGTATCGCTTCCAGCACTTTCTCGCCGCCGCGAGTGTGATCGTCATCAAATCCCTCCAGATCGACCACGAAGTTGTGCAACTCAACAAAACTCACTTTGAGCGGATCCACGTCTGGGTGTTTTTCGGCCAATGCAATGGCGATATCGCGGATGTCTATCCATTTCATTTGGAATGGCCCTCCTTGGTCATGTTAATGGAGTACTTGGGTATCTCGACCACCAGCGGCACATCTGCCACCTTGGCCTGACAACTCAAGCGCGAGTTCGGCTCCAAGCCCCATGCTTTGTCCAACATATCCTCTTCCAGTTCTGTCGCCTCTGCCAGACTGCTGAATCCCTCGCGTACGATGACATGACAGGTGGTGCAGGCACAGGACTTCTCGCAAGCATGCTCGATCTCTATATCGTGCTCCAGCAAAGCGTCGCAGATAGAGATGCCGGGTGTTGCCTCAAACAGCACCCCCTTGGGGCAAAGCTCTTCATGCGGCAAGACGATGATCTGAGTCATGACGAACTATCCTTCCAATTCAGACAGGTTATGACCCTTGAGCGCATTCGACACGCTGCGGTCCATGCGGGCTTGTGCAAAGACCACAGTCGTTTGATTCAACGCCTCGACTGCGCGTTTGATGACAAGGTGGTCATTGCCGTTCAGCACATCGCGCAAAGCATCCATGCTGAGGCGGATACGCGCCTGAGCTTGCGCATCAAGCAGTGCATCACCATCCAAGCGCAAAGCAGTTTCCACCGCCTCCAATAGTTGCGCAGCCTCGGTCTGTTGTTCGCGCAGCGCGCGTGCCTGCATATCGTCGCGCGCGTGCTGGTTGCCGTCTTGCAGCATGCGCGTGATGTCGCTCTCGTTCAAGCCATACGATGGCTTCACCGTCACTGCGGATTCGATACCGCTAATCATCTCGCGCGCGGCCACGCTCAACAAGCCATCCGCATCGACTTGGAAGGTGACGCGGATACGCGCACTACCCGCCACCATCGCCGGGATACCGCGCAATTCGAATTTTGCCAACGAACGGCAATCACTTACCAATTCGCGCTCACCTTGCACCACATGGATACTCATGGCGGTCTGGCCATCTTTGAACGTGGTGAATTCCTGCGCGCGCGCGCTGGGAATGGTGCTGTTGCGCGGGATGATCTTTTCGCTAAGCCCACCCATGGTCTCGATACCGAGCGACAGCGGGATGACATCGAGCAGCAGCCAGTCGTCCGCGCTGCGATTACCCGCCAGTACGTTCGCTTGGATGGCGGCCCCCAGCGCGACCACCTTGTCAGGATCGAGGTTGGTCAACGGCGTCTGTTTGAACAGTTCTGCCACGGCACGCTGCACCTGCGGCATACGCGTCGAACCGCCCACCATCACCACGCCTTTGATGTCTTCCACGCCCAGCTTCGCATCGCGCAAAGCCCGGCGTGTCGGTTGCAGGGTGCGAGCAAGCAGGTTTTGCGTCATCTCATAGAAATCATCGCGAGTCAGCGTTACATCCACCAGTTCGCCTCCGCTCAACACAGCGGTGATCTGTATTTGCACATGGTCTGTGAGTTGCTCTTTGGCAGTGCGCGCATGGGTCAACAGCAGACGCGTATCTTTTGCGTCCAATTGCGACAAGCCGGCCTTTTCCAGAATCCAGCAATAGATACGCTGGTCGAAGTCGTCACCGCCCAAAGCGGAGTCGCCATTGGTCGCCAACACTTCGAACACGCCTTTGGACAGGCGCAGAATTGAGATGTCAAAGGTGCCGCCGCCCAGGTCATATACCGCATACACACCTTCGGATGCGTTATCCAAACCATAGGCGATGGCAGCAGCAGTCGGCTCGTTGAGCAAGCGCAACACATTCAGTCCCGCCAGCTTCGCGGCATCTTTCGTCGCCTGGCGTTGCGCATCGTCGAAGTAGGCGGGCACAGTGATCACCGCCCCCACCAACTCACCGCCCAGTGAACGCTCGGCGCGGTCACGCAACACCTTCAGTATCTCGGCAGAGACTTCGACCGGGCTCTTTACGCCAGCCACTGTGCGCAACTGCACCATGCCGGGCGAATCCACGAAACGATAAGGCAGGTCGATGACCTCGCCCACGTCCTTCAGGCCGCGCCCCATGAAACGCTTCACCGATACGATGGTGTTCTGCGGGTCTGCGCTCTGCCGGGCTTGCGCCGAGATACCGACCTGTACGCCACCTTCTTCTGGATATCGCACGACCGAAGGCAACAGTGCCGAACCCTGTTCGTCGTTCAATACCACGCTGATGCCGTTGCGCACCGTCGCCACCAAGGAGTTGGTCGTCCCCAAGTCGATACCTACCGCCAAACGGTGCTGGTGCGGCGCGGCGGATAATCCGGGTTCTGAGATTTGGAGCAGGGCCATATCAGGAATCTAATTCGTCATAGGCGGAAGAAATCTCTTCCGCGAGTTTTTCCAGGAAGCGCAATTTTCTCACAGAGCCCGCAGCGGCGAGATGATCATGTGACTCATCGAGCTGCCTGCCCAACTGCTGTTGCAATGTCGCTGTCTCTTGCCGGTTGTTGTCGCTCAATACATCGAGCGCGTCGATATCCTTTGATTGGAGCGCATCCTGCAGGGCTTCGCGCCACTCCATCTGCTGCATCAAAAAATCCAGAGGCATCGCCGTGTTGGTCTCTTCTTGCGTATCGACGCCTAGCAACGACAACATGTAACGCCCCCGCGCCAACGGACTGCGCAAAGTCTGGTAGCCCTCGTTCACACGGGTCGCCCATTGTACGGAGCGGCGCTGATCGGATTCGGAGAGATGGGAGAACTTGTCGGGATGGACTTGCGATTGCAGATCACGGTAACGCTGATCTAAGGCAGCGTTGTCAATCTGAAAGCGTGAGGGAAGTTCGAACAACTGGAAGAAGTCCTGCTGGAAATCGAGAGACTTCATAGGGAGAAACTCATCAAACCTTAAAGCTTTCTCCACACCCACACGCATCCTTCACGTTTGGATTGTTGAATTTGAAGCCTTCGTTCAAGCCTTCGCGCGTATAGTCCAGTTCCATGCCGTCGATGTAAGGCAAGCTTTGCGGATCGACCAACACCGTCACGCCGTGGCTGTTGAATTGCAGGTCGTCGCCATCCACCGCATCGGCGAACTCCAATTTGTAAGCCATACCCGAGCACCCGCTGGTGCGCACGCCCAAGCGCAGGCCCACGCCTTTGCCGCGTTTCACCAAGAAATTCTGCACATGCTTGGCAGCGTTTTCCGTCAACGTGATGCTCATGTTCCGCTCCTATTTGTTTCCGTTGCAGGCCGCCGTCTCTAAGGTCGCGCCATGTTTGGATTTGTAGTCTGCCACAGCCGCCTTGATGGCGTCTTCCGCCAAGATGGAGCAATGTATCTTCACCGGAGGCAACGCCAATTCTTCGGCGATATGCGTGTTCTTGATCGCCAAGGCCTGATCCACCGTCTTTCCCTTGACCCACTCGGTGACCAAGGAGCTGGAAGCTATGGCCGAACCACAACCATAGGTCTTGAACTTCGCGTCCTCGATGATGCCGTCCTTGCCGACCTTGATCTGCAGCTTCATCACATCGCCGCAAGCGGGCGCACCGACCATCCCCGTGCCGACAAATGAGTCACTCTTGTCCATCGAACCCACGTTACGGGGATGTTCGTAGTGATCCAGTAATTTTTCGCTGTATGCCATTTTGTCCTCCTACACCTTTAGTGCGCTGCCCATTGCACAGTATTCAGGTCAACGCCGTCTTTGTACATCTCCCATAAGGGGGATAACTCGCGCAATTTACTAATCCTGTCGTGTAATAGACTTATCGCGTAATCCACTTCTTCCACCGTCGTGAAGCGACCGACCGTGAAGCGGATGGAACTGTGCGCCAATTCATCATTGCGCCCCAACGCGCGCAGCACATACGACGGCTCCAAACTGGCCGAGGTGCACGCAGAACCGCTCGACACCGCGATGTCCTTCACCGCCATGATGAGCGACTCGCCCTCGACGAAGTTGAAGCTGACGTTCAGGTTGTGCGGCACGCGGTGTTCCAGGTCACCGTTCAGATAGACCTCTTCCATGCTCGACAGCCCAGCCCACAAGCGGTCACGCAACATGCGGATGCGCTCGTTCTCCGTCGCCATCTCTTCCTTGGCCAAGCGGAACGCCTCGCCCATGCCGACGATCTGGTGGGTCGCCAAGGTGCCGGAACGGAAGCCGCGCTCATGACCGCCACCGTGCATCTGCGCTTCCAGACGCACACGCGGCTTGCGCCGCACATACAAAGCGCCGATACCTTTCGGGCCATAGGTCTTGTGCGCAGAGAACGACATCAGATCGACCTTGAGTTTCTGCAAATCGATGGCGACCTTGCCTGTCGCTTGCGCCGCGTCCACATGGAACAGGATGCCTTTTTCACGGCACATCTCGCCAATGGCGGCGATGTTTTGGATAACGCCGATCTCGTTGTTCACATACATCACCGACACGATGACCGTGTCAGGACGCAATGCTGCCTTGAGTTTTTCCAGATCGAGCAGACCGTTTGGCTCGGGGTCGAGGTAAGTCGCCGAGAAACCTTGGCGCTCCAACTCGCGCACCGTATCCAAGATGGCTTTGTGTTCGGTCTTCACTGTGACGATGTGCTTGCCTTTGTCCGCGTAGAAATTGGCCGCGCCCTTCAATGCCAAGTTATTCGATTCGGTCGCGCCTGAAGTCCACACGATCTCCTTCGGGTCGGCATTCACCAGCGCAGCAACTTGTTCGCGCGCGCGCTCCACCGCCTCCTCAGCCGTCCAGCCATAGGCATGCGAACGCGAAGCCGGATTGCCGAACTTCTCGGTCAGGTAAGGAATCATTGCTGCGGCAACGCGCGGATCGACCGGCGTGGTCGCTGAATAATCCATATAGATTGGAAGGTGGAGCGTCATTTCTGTTCCTTTATGCCCATCAAGCCGTAGCTGACATCTTGCTCATCGATTTATTCATCGTGATCGTCGCCACGTCAGACCTGGCTTGTTTTGCGTTTCCATCAGCAACTTGTTGCAAGCTCACTTGGCGCAAGTATTCGTGGATGGTTTCGCTCAGGCCGAACCAAAGGTCGTGGGTAGAACAAGGCTCGCCATCGTTGCAATTGCCCATACGGCCACAATTGGTCGCATCCAATGGCTCATCCACCGCCACCACGATATCCGCGATGGTGATCTTGCTGGCAGGTCGCGCCAGACAATACCCGCCACCCGGGCCGCGCACACTGGCGACCACGTTGTTCTTGCGCAGTTTGGAGAACAACTGTTCCAGATACGAGAGCGATATCTTTTGACGTTCGCTGATCGCAGCTAACGTGACAGGGCCTTTACCCCCGCGCTGAGTCAGGTCAACCATCGCGGTTACTGCAAATCGTCCTTTGGTAGTCAGGCGCATACTCTTCCCCTTGCTTTGTTTATACGGATGGTGCGGTTCGGTCTGCCTAAAACCCGGGCATCCGGACTCGCGCTGACTGAATAGTAGAATACCCGAGGCTTTTAATCAACAATCTTGTTCAGATGGTTGGGGTCGAACTTATCGGCAGTGGCGCGCTCTTCCTCCACCCTGACCCCCATCTTTTCCAGTTGTTCCAGAATGAAATCAATGCGTTGATCAACAGTGACGCTGTGCCCAAGCAATCCATGCAGCGCTTTGGCGACTGGATCGTTCTGATCGTTACCGATGCCATAGGCATTGAAACCGTGAACGACCTTCTTTTCTTCATCCAAGATACGCGCCGGAATACCTGCTGCTGTTGCGCCCGCAGGTACATCCTTCACCACCACCGCGTTGGAACCGATCTTCGCGCCATCACCGATATGGATTGGACCCAATATCTTCGCACCCGCACCCACTACCACCCCGTTACCCAACGTCGGGTGGCGCTTGCCTTCTTTCCATGAAGTACCGCCCAAGGTCACACCGTGATACAGCGTCACGTCATCGCCGATCTCGGCGGTCTCGCCGATGACGACACCCATGCCGTGGTCGATGAAGAAGCGGCGCCCAATGGTCGCACCCGGATGGATCTCGATGCCTGTCAGCCCGCGTCCGATGTGTGATGTGAAGCGCGCCAGCCATTTCAGTCCGATATGCCAAAAGGTGTTCGACATGCGATGGAAGACGCGCGCGTGCAGTCCCGGATAGCAGGTCAACACCTCGAAAGTGCTGCGTGCGGCGGGGTCGCGATCGAATACGCTGGCGATGTCTTCTCTAATGTTTTTGAACATCCGGGTGCTCTTCCATATAACGTCGTTTCAGGCGTGCATTGTACTCGGTCGCCACGGTCAGCATGCCACGCAGGATGTTGATCTCCTCATCCTCCAGGCGTGTTCTGGAATACAGGCGGCGCAAGCGTTGCATGAGTCGCGCGGGATTCTGCGTGGTGAAGAAGCCGATCTCGAACAGCGCCTTTTCCAGATGCGCGTACAAGCCTTCGACACGCTCATGCGTTGCGGGTTGTATCTCGGCCGTTTCCAATTTGAATGACTCTGCTGCCACGCTCAATTCGTATGCCACCACCTGCACCGAAGCGGCGATGTTGAGCGAGGAGAATTCAGGATTCGACGGGATATTCACGCCCAACTGCGCCTTGCCCATCTCTTCGTTGGTCAGCCCCGACATCTCGGTACCGAACAACAAAGCGACCGGATGCGAAGCGGCTTCTTGCAACACTTGCGGCATCGCCTCGCGCGGCGTCTTCACCGCGATGGAGATGTCGCGCAGGCGCGCCGTCATCGCCGCCGTGAACGCCACGCCCTGCAAGGCTTCGTCGATGGAGTTGCATATCACCGCGTTCTGCAACACATCATCCGCTCCTGCCGCCATCGCACTGGCTTGCGGGTCGGGGAAATGGCGTGGGTTGATGAGGTAAAGATGGCGCAGGCCCATCGTCTTCATGGCGCGCGCCGCCGCACCGATGTTGCCCGGATGGGTGGTGTGACTCAGGACGACGCGGATGTGTTCGAAAGGATTAGGTTTATTCAAAACGCGATTCCAACTAAAATACGCACCGGATTTCCCCAGCTCATTAAAAAGGTCGTACTGATATGCACCCCATGCTCAACATCGCGGTGAAGGCCGCGCGTCGCGCCGGAAACTTGATTCACCGTGCCGCCGACAATCTGGATCACCTCACTGTGACGAAAAAATCCCATGCGGATTACGTCAGCGAAGTCGATCGCGCTGCTGAGCGCATCATCGTAGAGACCTTGCTGGAAGCCTATCCGACGCATGCGATTCTAGCAGAAGAGGGGGGCGCTCAAGGCCAGTCCGAGTACGTGTGGATCATCGACCCGTTGGATGGCACGACCAATTTCCTGCACGGCGTTCCGCAATACGCCGTCTCCATCGCCCTGCAACACAACGGCGTTCTGACACAGTCCGTGGTGTACGACCCCACCAAGAACGATCTGTTCACCGCCACCCGCGGTCGCGGTGCTTACCTCAACGACAAACGTATCCGCGTCTCCAAACGCAAAGAGATGATCGATGCCCTCATCGGCACCGGCTTCCCATACACGCGCTTCGAACATATGGGCGCCTACATGGCGATCTTCCAAGAACTGATGCAAAAGACCGCTGGTCTGCGCCGCCCCGGTGCAGCCTCGCTTGATCTGGCTTGGACTGCGGCGGGTCGCTACGACGGCTTCTTCGAGACCGGCCTCAAGCCTTGGGACATCGCGGGCGGTGCGCTGCTCATCTCCGAAGCAGGCGGTATCGTGAGCGACCTCGCCGGCAATCAGAACTACCTCACCAGCGGACACATCTGCGCGGGCAATCCGTTCATCCATGAACAACTGCTCAAAGTGATCGCTCCATACCTGACGGACGGACTCAAAGCCTAAGAAAAGTCTTACGGGTAGCAACATGGATACCTTACTCATCCTAACGATCACGACCATCCTCATCGTCCTGATCTTTGAGTACACCAACGGTTTCCATGACGCAGCCAACATCATCGCCACTGTCATCGCCTCGCGCGCGATGACGCCGGTGCAGGCGGTGCTGTTGGTCGCCTTCTTCGAGTTCCTCGGCCCACTGCTCGGCGGTACCGCCGTTGCCAACACCATCGGCAAGTTCATCACGCTGGACGATATCGACCGGGTACTTGCGCTCACCATCGTGCTGTGCGGCCTGCTCGGCGCCATCGCGTGGAACCTCATCACCTGGTGGCACGGCATTCCCTCCTCATCCTCACACGCTCTGGTAGGGGGGCTGGCTGGGGTGGTCGTGGTCGCAGCCGGTTCCAGCCATGTGGTGTGGGGCTTCAGCGACCTCATGCACGGCCACCTGAACGGCGTCGCAAAAGTAATCGTCGCGCTCATACTTTCGCCGCTCATCGGTTTCTGGGTCGGCTTCGTACTGCACAAGACGATGCTGGCATTGCTGCGCGGTGCGCATCCCTCCATCAACCGCGACCTGCGTCATCTGCAATATGTCACTTCGGCGAGCTTGGCTTTCTCGCACGGTGCCAACGACGCACAGAAGAGCATGGGTATCCTCACGCTGGTGTTGCTGCTGGGCGGCTTCATCCCCACCTTCGAGGTGCCGTTCTGGGTGATGTTGGCCTGCTCGATGACCATCGTCCTGGGCATCCTCTCCGGCGGCTGGCAGATCGTGCGCACGCTGGGTTTCTCCATCTACAAGATACGTCCCTTGCACGCATTGGATTCGCAAATGACCGCCGCCAGTGTGATCTTCAGCTCTTCATTGTTCGGCGCGCCCGTTTCCACCACTCACGTGGTCGCTTCTTCCATCATGGGCATCGGTGCATCCGAGCGACCGAAAGCGGTGCGCTGGGGCAAGGCCTTTGAGATCGTCACCACCTGGCTCATCACCATCCCCGGTGCGGCATTGATGTCGATTACCTGCTATCTTCTCGTCCGAACATTTATCTGACCGACTGCCATGCCCGAAGCTTCCAAGACACTGCTAGCCATCATCCTGGATAGGGTATTCCCCAAGGTGCCCGACTTCTTCACCATGCTCACCGAGCAGGCCGACAAGGTCACGCACACCGTGGATCTGCTGGTGGAATACATGGAACGCGGCGACCCGATGCTGGCGGATGAACTCAAACAGAACGTGCACGAGGCCGACCTCATCAAAGTGCGCAACCTGCACGAACTCAACGACGCCTTCTCCACCCCCATCGACCGCGAAGACATCTACCGTGCCATCATGGCGCTGGATGACATCGTGATGTACTGCAAGACCACGGTGCACGAAATGGACGTGCTCGACGTCAAGCCGGACGAATTCATGCGCGACATCTCGCACTGCATCAAAGAAGGCATCGATGCGCTGGCCAACGGCTTCGCCAAACTGGGCACCACTCCGGCGGCCGCCGCACAGGATGCCAATGCGGCACGCCAGGCGGAACGCCATGCCGAAAAACTCTACCGCAAGGCGTTGCCCATCCTGTTCGCGGGCACCGACTACATCAACATGTTCAAGCGCCGCGAGATCTATCGCCACCTGACCAACGCTGCCCAGCATATGGCGCTGTGTGCCAACCGCCTGCACGACATCGTGGTCAAGATAAGCTGAGACCTGCCGCATGAGCGCCCCGGAAAAATCTACACACACCCCCATGATGCAGCAGTACCTGCGGCTGAAGGCGGACCACACCGACAAGCTGCTGTTCTACCGCATGGGCGATTTCTACGAGCTGTTCCACGACGATGCGGTGCGCGTCGCCAAACTGCTCGACATCACGCTCACCCAGCGCGGCGCATCCAACGGCCAACCGATCAAGATGGCGGGCGTGCCCTACCACGCGGTGGAACAATACCTGGCGCGCTTGGTGAAGATGGGCGAATCGGTCGCCATCTGCGAACAGATCGGCGACCCCGCCACCAGCAAAGGTCCGGTCGAGCGCAAAGTGGTGCGCATCGTCACGCCCGGCACCGTCACCGATTCCGCGCTGCTCGAAGAGAAGCGCGACAACCTGCTGCTGGCGCTGCACCAACGCAACAACGAGGTTGGCCTCGCATGGCTCAACCTCGCCTCCGGCCAGTTCACTCTCGCCGAAGTGGCCGCCAAACAACTGCCCGCCGAACTGGAACGCCTGCAACCTTCCGAGATATTGTTCGCCGAGAGCACCATTGCGCCGCAGTTCAAGAGCGCCGCCAGCAAATCATTGCCCGACTGGCACTTCGACCGCGACACCGCACACCGCGCGCTGTGCCAGCAGTTCGCCACGCGCGATCTCGCCGGATTCGGCTGTGAAGAATTCACTGTGGGGCTGGAAGCGGCGGGCGCACTGCTCGGCTACGCCAAACTCACCCAAGGCCAGAGCATCACCCACATCCGCAGCCTGCAGGTGTACAGCGCCGACCAGTACGTGCGCATGGACGCCTCCACTCGCCGCAACTTGGAGATCACCCAAACCTTGCGCGGCGAACCCGCGCCGACGCTGCTTTCCCTGCTCGACAGCTGCGCCACCAACATGGGCAGCCGCCTGCTGGGCAACTGGCTGCATC